>JAKAHU010000156.1 GCA_021825385.1 Chloroflexota bacterium
TGGCCTTCGAGATACCGGTTGGGACTGTCTGGTTCTCGGTGTTTCCGTGTCGGTTTGACCGAGAGCCACCGGCCGTCCTCGCAATCCCGCCACCGTGCTGAAGGTCATCTCGGCACCGAGTACAAGGCGAAGGAGCCCGGGTTCGTGGAGGATCGTGGTCCGAGCGGCGAGGCCCATTGGCCATCGGAGCGGCGCTTGACCGACGGTGCAAGGAGCGGTTCCCCGGACACCGGGCCATCGACTGCGCGCGACGCCCGGCGCGCATCTGGCTACTTCGGCGGCAGCGCCGCGGCGAGGACGCGCGCCAGACGCGCGATGGCCGCATCGTCGAGGGCGTCGCCCGCCAGCCTCCGGCGCAGTGACCTGGGGCCCTCCAGCCGGACGCCGCGGAACACGTCGGGCGGCGAGATGAGCGGCCAGTCTGCGTCGATGAAGCAGAGGACGGGCGTGATCGGCGGCAGGGGCTCGACGCCCGCCCCTCGCAGGGCGTTCTCGACGGCCGCCACCTGTCACCCCAGGTTGTCGGCGAGGGCGGAGCAGTCCCGCCGCCCGACGTGGAGCCGCTCGTCGGGCCGCAGGAACCAGCCGTGGTTCCGGATCTCGATCCGGCCCTCATAGCGCTTCGCGTCCACGACGAACACGCCCGCCGGCGCGACGACGACGTGGTCGATGTTCCCCCTGGTGCCGGGGACGCGACGGTCGTGGAGGACGATGAAGCCGTCGAGCGCCTCCGCGAGCTTCTCCTCGCCCTTCGCGCCGGCGGCCCATGCCCTCATCGGCTGCGGCTCGTCGGTCAGCGCCAGGACGACGCCCCCGATTCGGTCCCCCCAGCGTCCCCTGACCGCGGCCTCCCGCTTCGCGGCGCGCCGCTCGTGTTCCTGACGGGCCGACCGCCCGGCGACGCCAGTGTCGAGCTCGGGCGGCTCGGAGTCCGGGGCGGCGGGGCACGAGACGCAGCGGATCGTGCGGGTCGCCCGGTCATAGACGGCGACCTCGCCAGTGCGGAGCGCGACGCCGCACCTCGAGCACACCCCGTCGTACTTCACCCGCCAGTCGCCCATCTCCTGAGTCTAGGCGTGGCGCTGACAGAAACAGCGGCACGGCGACGCGTGGCCCGCCACGCTGGACCGCCGAACTGCGGGTTAACTGAGAGAGTGTCGGGACTTGACGGCTTCTCAGTTAGTCGGCAGACTCGCCCGCATGGCCAGCCTCTCGGAGACGCTCGATCTGATCCGCGACGGTGCCGTTCCGCGGGACCTCGAGTCCGAGCAGCTCGAATTCAAGCAGGAGGAGTCGGCGGACCCGCGCCGGTCGCTCGGGATGCTCGCCGACGCGGTGGTGTGCCTCGCGAACGCCGAGGGCGGGACGATCGTGGTCGGCGTGGTCGATGCGGTCGGCGGCCCGGCAGCCTTCCAAGGCGTCTCGACTCGCCTGACCGCCGACGTGATCCGGAAGGGGATCTTCGACCGCACTCGGCCGTCCCTCTCGGTGCCGGTCTCGGAGATCCTCGAGGCGACCGCCCGCCTCGTCGTGATCACCGTGCCGAAGGGGGCGGTGTTCTACGCAAACACGTCGGGCACCGCGACTCGCCGCGTGGGGAACGAGTGCCGTCCTTTCCCGCCCGAGGAGCAACGGCAGGCGATGGCCGCCCGCGGACTCTCGGACTGGTCGGCCGAGGCGACGGACCTCGGGATGGAGGCGGTGTCGGCCGACGAGGTCGCCCGCGTTCGCCGGCTGCTCCTGCTGGC
Source organism: Chloroflexota bacterium (assembly GCA_021825385.1). Taxonomy (GTDB): domain Bacteria; phylum Chloroflexota; class Limnocylindria; order Limnocylindrales; family CSP1-4; genus JAKAHU01. The sequence continues at coordinate 1,749 of JAKAHU010000156.1, forward strand.
TGGCAGGGATGACCTCGCCCGATCCGACGAGCGCAGGCTCGCCAGGGACCTCCGCCTGCTCACATCCCGCGGCACGCTGACGCGGGCCGGGCTGCTGGTGCTCGGCGATGCCCGGACGATCGCGGAGGCGATTCCCAACCACGGGTTCACGTACCAGTATCGGGCGAGCCCGGGCAGCGAGTCGACCGCGCGCATCCGGTCCACGCGACCCATCCTCGCCGCGGTCGAGTCCCTGCTCGACGCGGTGGCCGTCCGCAGCCGGGTGCACCCGCTCAACGCGTCGGGCGGCGTCCAGATCCAGATTCACGACTACCCGCAGGACGCCGTCCGCGAGCTCGTGGTCAACGCGCTGGTGCACCGCGACTACGAGCTGGCGGGCGCGGTCGACGTCGAGCACTCGCCCGACTCGCTCGCGGTCACCAGCCCGGGCGGCCTCGTCTTCGGGGTGACCCCCGAGAACATCCTCACCCACCCATCGACCCCGCGCAACCGGCTCCTCCTCGAGACGGTCACGGCGCTGCAGGTCGCTGAGCGGACGGGCCAGGGGATCGATCGCGCGTATCGCGAGCTGCTCCGCACTGGGAAGGTCCCGCCCACCTTCACTGACGACGGATACCAGGTGCGCGTCCTCGTCCAGGGCGGGACCGGAAACGACGCATTCGCCCGGTTCGTCGCCGAGCTCGAGCCGGGGCTCGGAGGCGACGTGGACGTCCTGCTCGCGCTGTCGCACCTGCGCGACGCGCGCAGCGTCGATGCCGCCCGCCTCGCCGAGATCGCCCAGCGCTCGACGAGCGAGGCGCAGGGCGTGCTCGAACGGCTGGCACACGCCCGGCTCGTCGAGCCGACCGCCCGGACCGCGGCACGGGCGCTCCCCACGTACGTCCTGACGGGTCCGACGCTCGCCGGCCTCGGCAGGGCCGTGCGCTACCACGTGCGCCGCGCCGACGAGACCGACCGAAAGGTCGCCGACCACATCCGCGAGTACGGGCACGTCACGAACCAGACTCTGCGGCGCATGTTCGACCTCGACGTGGCGGGGGCCAGGGATCTGCTCCGGGCGCTGCAGCAGCGTGAGGTGATCGTGAAGCTCGACACGGGCCGCGGTGGGCCCGGGATCCGGTACGGGCGCGGGCCGAAGATGCCGGCGGGAGAAAGCCGCCCCCAGCGGTCGGCTCGCGGCGCGCCCGTGGACGCTGATCAGCTGGCGCTCGACGAGCTCGAGGCATCCACGGAGGAGTAGCAACTGCCGGCTCGCCCGGCGGTTCGGGGCCAGACCGAAAAAACGCGGAAACCCGGGCGGACTTCGGATTGCCAGGGCGCGGGTGTCGCGGCGTTCCGTCCGTCCCGAGGTCTACCCCCACCCATCGCGCCGCCCTTCGCCGCCTGGTTGCACGAGGCGCACGAGGGCATCCAGCCGAGGTCCGGCCGCCCGTCCACCACGTGGGCCGCCACGACCACGGTCTCCGCGGTCACCAGCGTCCCGCACCCGTACGCGCAGGGCACGGCGCCCTTCTCGCGGCACATCTCGACGAGCGCCCGGCGCGCCGCGGCGTGCTCGCGACCGTACCCGCGCGCCCCGCTCGACGGCCTGCGCGCCTCGCGGACGCGAGCGCACGCCGGACACCGCGACCCGGGCGCCAGGCGCACGGGCGGGTGCCCCGCCTCGCAGGTGCGGATCACGGCGCGTCCGACTCGGGCACGTGGAACTCGGTCCGCACCAGGGCGGCGAAGGCGGTGAGGGCCGCGGCGACGGGCACGACCCAGGGGTTCGCGTCGGACGGGAACAGCGCCGCGACCAGGCCGCCCACGCAGCCGATGACGATGACGAACGCGGCCGGCGCGAACGTGCCGGAGACCTTCATGCGGTGACCTCCTGCTCGGAAGATGCCGTCGTGCTCGAGGCGGTCACGCCGCCCCCGATGCGCACCCAGCGGCCCTTGAACATGCCCGCCGTGACGTGGACGACCGTCGCCTGGCCGCTCGAGGCTCCCTGCCTGACGGCGGGTTGGCCGCATGGCGCGCTCGAAGCGGGGCCGGTCCAGGGACGGCGGCGGGTGTCCGTGAGGCGGTTGGCGTTGTCGAGGGCGAAGTGGGTGACCGTGGCGGCGTGCGCGATGCGGATGGTCCACGAGGTCTTGGCCGGCCTCGGCTCGACCCTGTCGACGGACTTCCACGCCTCGCGGACGCGGCCGAGCTCGGCCCAGGGCAGGGTTGCCTCGCCAGCCTGACCCCAGTCCGCGCCCCACGAGTTGCGCAGCCGCAGCCCGGTCGCGTCCCAGCCCACGGCGAGGATCGCGTGCCCGCCGACAGCGCGGTCGAAGGGCGGCAGCACGCCGTTCACCGGGTGGAACCACGAATTCGCCCACGGCGTGCCGATGACGACCGGCCCGAACGAGAGGATCGCCGTGCAGAGGTCGGCCTGCGAGACCGGGACCGCGTAGTAGGCGGCGATCCGGTGCTGGCCCGCGAGCTCGGGGTGGCCGGAGACCGGGTACCCGGCCGACAGGCGTGCCGTCAGCGCGTCGCGGATCACCGCGCCATTGGACGTGCCGCCGATCTGGCGGAAGAACAGGGCTTCGTCGAACAGCGCCAGGCCGGTGTCCCGCAGGTCGTACCAGCCCTGCTCGCCCGCGGCGCTGTAGGCGACGCACTGGGGCGAGCTGCCCTGGTCGACCACCGGGTACAGCGGCGCCGGGACGTGGTATGCGGCCGGCAGCTCGGCGGGCGGCTCGGTGCCGGTCGCGGCGTACAGGGCGTCGACGCCCCAGTCGCGATCGTCGGCGGGGGAGGGCAGCCAGCCCAGGCCGCGCTCGAGCTGGTCGTCAGTCACCGGAGGGACCTCCGCAGGAAGTCGAGCGCGTCCACGCCCAGCAGGCCGCCGATCGAGCCCAGGAGAAGCCCGAGGACGACCGGGTCCACGTCGTACGTCGGGACGACCGCGTCGAGGACAAGGATGACCACGGTGACCGCGGCCAGGGCCGCCGCCGCCCCGATGCGCGCGGTGCGGTAGTCGCCGTCGCGGCGGTCGCCAGGCTCATGAGCCATGCCGGCGCGCGACGGCGCTCCAGGCGTCGACCGCGAGTGCGAGTAGGCGCGGGAGGACGAGCCCGGTGGCTAGGCCGATGGCGACGCCGAGCCAGAACGAGCCCGATGACGCGTCGCAGCCGAGAGCGTCCATCACAGGAGCCCGGCGAAGGTGGCCGCCGATGCGCTCGGCGGCCGGGGCGGGCAGGACATCCGGTCTTCGCCTGCCAGTCGGTGTCCGCGGTCGTCCATCGCCGATATCGTCCGGCGGCCGGAGGCCGGGCGGGATCGGTCAATTGACCGGGGGCTGACGGGCTAAGCTGCCCCTGACGTCCCGGTGGTCTCGACCCAGGTGCAGTCTCGCCGAAGGGGTTGGCTCGTGATCGTCGCGCGTCGGGCAGCCGTTCTGGCGATCGCGCTGGTCTTGGCGGGATGCGGGTCGAACACGACACCTGCGCCGACGACAGGTCGTCCGCCCTCCACCGCTTCGGCGAGCACGGCGACCTCGACCTCCGCGACGCCAAGCTCCCCGACACCTGCCCCGTCATCCGCAGCATGGCTCGTTCGCGTCACGGGCGAGAAGAAGGGGGCGCTAAGTCCCGGTCCCCTCTGGAACAGTTGCCCCGCCTCGCTCGGTGGCGATCGACTACTACGTCGCGTCCGGCATGCTCCCTGGGCGCTCATGCCGCCGATCAGCGCGATCGACGCGGCGAGCTACACCCGGGCGGCCCTCTACACTCCTGACTAGGATGCGTGTCCCTGCGGCGAACATGTAGGAGGGGTGACGTGAACCGTCGAATCCTGGGCATCCTGCTATCGGTAGTAATCCTGGGCGGGTGCGGGTCGAGTGCACCTACCACCCCCGTGAGGACCGCTGGCAGCGGGCCGACCGTCGCAGGGACTGCTTCGTCGGGTACCTTGGCGAACGAGATGACTCCTGTGTCGACGAGTGGCTGGTGGGACGTGGGCACGTACCCGTTCCATGTCCTCATTCCGGGCGACTGGTGTGAGAACACCAATGGCAGCGCCCGGGTGTTCAATGCTGGGGCATGCGGCCAGGGTCCCTATTGCGAGATGTCCTTCGACAACGGGGGCACCGACTCGCCTGATGTCGTGCTCGAGGCCTGGACCACACGGGCACTCTCCAACCTCAACAGCATGGCGGGCCAGCCACAATGGGCGATTCACAGCGTGATCATTACGGGAGTGCCGGCCGCGGCGCGGATGACCGGCTCTGATGGTTCCGTGCGTTTCGTTGCCGCAAAGCCGGGCAAGGACGGCTTAGTCGGCGTCTATGTTCTCGAGTGCAATCCCTTGCCGACGGACGGGGTAATTGCGGCGATTCTCGCGACTGCGAGCTACTAGCGAGTGGCGTGGGGGCGATCCCATGCACCGCGGTCGATTCCGCCAGCGGACGCAACTCCTCCGACACCCGGTCGAGCGCGACTCTGACACGCAGGGGGTGGGCTGGTGATCGTCGCGCGCCGGACGGCCGTCCTGGCCGTCGTGCTGATGCTGGGAGGCTGTGGCTCGCCACCGCCATCGCCCTCGCCGACCGTCGCCGCTACGCCCTCCCCGACGGCCTCACCTGCGCCGACGCTCACGTTGCTCCCGCCGCCCGCCACCGGCACGATCCCGGTCACGGGGGGGACGGTCGCCGTCCCGGGCGGCGCCTCGCTCACGGCGGGCCCTGGCGCCTTCCCGGCGCCCGTTTCGGCCACGATCACGGCCCGGCCCCCGACGGGCTCCCCGACCAGCGCCCTCCCCGCTGACCCGGTCGGCCCGGCCTGGTCGATCGACACCGGCGGGGTGGAGCCAGAGGCGCCCGTCACACTCACCCTGCCGTTCGACGCGAGCGCCCTGGCGTCCGGCAGCGGGCCGTCCGATCTCCTGCTCGCCTACCTCGACCCGACCGCCGGCTGGACCCCGGTCCCGGCGACGGTCGACGCAGCCACGGGCACCGTCAGCGCGCAAGTCAGCCACCTCTCGACGTGGGGGCTGTTCACGATCAACTGGGACTACTGCTCGGCTTCATCGGGAAGGCGGCGTCGGGCAACCTCACCGATCTCCTGGGCGCCGTCCAGACACTGACCGCGGCCTGCCCGGAGCAGTCGGGCGGGTTCGTCGTCGACAACAGCGCGGCCAACGGGCTGATCAAGGGCTGCGTCCAGAAGGTGGCGAAGGGCGCGGCGACCATCGGGGTCACCAACCTGAGGCTGATCAGCTTCGCCCTGAGCGGTGGCGCCCTTGACACGGCCGACGGGACGATCCTCGACCCCGGGGACACCATCACGTTCACGGCAGGCGGGCCGAAGCTCGCCCAGCCGCTCGTGGCGGAGGCCAGCCTGAGCGCCCTGGCCCTGGGCCACCAGCTGACGGACATGCTGCTGCGCCTGCTGCCGGGCAGCGACGTGTTCACCAAGGCCGGCTCCTACGGCAAGGTCCTCAAGGCAGTCGCGACCGCCGAGGCCAAGGTCTGGACGAGCGCCAAGGTGCTCGACAAGCTCCAGAAGCACGACGTCCCGGGAGCCGCCGAGGAGGCCTTCTCGGCGATGACCGACCACTCGTTCCTGGGGGCATTCGCATCAGCGGCCGCGTTAGCGGGCCAGTCCTACGGCATCCCGTACCTCAGCGCCGTCACGCCGGCCCGCCTCGCCCAGGCGGAGCTCGCGGCGAACCTGCTCGTCCTCGACACGACAGTCCTGAGCTGGGACGTCCAGTTCTTCATCGCGGCCTACGGGGAGCTCAAGGTGACGTGGCCGACACCGCCGGGAGCGCCGACGAATGTGACGATGCTGGTCGATTTGACCAGCTGCCCGGTGGGCGGCAGCCTTCCGTGCGCAATCTACATTCGTTGGCACGACGCATCATCGAGCGAGTCCGGCTACCGGATCTACGTCAGAGAATGCGTGTCAAATGCACCACCGGGGCAATTCTGGCTGTGCACCCCCTCGGATTTCTCTTCCCGCTACACACTCGTCAAGACGCTCCCACCAAACAGCACCGCCTTTGAGGCATTCGACGGCGACGGTTCTCACCTCCCACCCGAGGGGCGCTACTACGTCGCGGCCTTCGATACCGCAGGCGAGTCGAGCCGGATCCTCGCGGGCGACGTCCTTTTCGGTTACTGATCCTGGATGCCTCGCCCGGCCCGATCCCGCTCTCGGGTCGGCGTAGAGTCGGGATCGGCGCCTATCCGCTTGATCGTCCAGGTGGCTACGAGGCTCGAAGGGCAAGTTCGGGCTCAGAGCACGTGGCGCGGTCGTCCTGGCGGTCGCGGTGCTCGTCGCGGGCTGCGGCGCCTCAGCCGACCTCGCGGAGGGACGCGCGTGCGACTAGGCGGGGGGCTGGCGCCTCACGCGCTCAGCAGCCACTCGCACGGCTCGGGCGGCTCCGCAAGGCGCATCACGAAATGGTCGGTGGTCGCGGGGCGCCAGGCCCACCCGGCCTGCCGCGTGCCGCGGCGTCGCGCGGGCCCGTGTGCCCGAGCTGGGCATGATCACCAGATCTGGCCCCACTTTCGGGCCTCGTGATCAGGCGGAATCTGGCGAGCGTCGCAACACCCATGAAGTTGGGGAGTTGCGATGGGCCGTCGAGGACCGAAGCCGGACTATGCCAAGCGTGAGGCGTTCGCGAAGCTGATCGCCGAGGGAGTCCC
>JAKAHU010000157.1 GCA_021825385.1 Chloroflexota bacterium
TCCGATCTCCCCGCCCGGAGTGGTACTTCCTCGATCTGTTCCAGATCCTCTGGTACTTCACCGGCAGCCTGGAACCCCTTCTGATCTTCCTCACCTTCACCCTCGCCTCCATCGTTTTCATCCTCGTCCCGTTCCTGGACCGGGGTCGTCACCGGCATCCGCGCCAGCGACCGGTCGCGATGGCTCTGGCGGCGGCGGTCGTGGTGGCTGTCGTGGGGCTCACCTACCTCGGGGCGAGCGCGAGTCCGCCCGGTTCCGTCCGGGTCCCGCCGACCGAGGGGATGTCGAGCCAGGAGCTTGCTGGCCTCGAGCTCTACAACGAGCAGGGCTGCGCCGCCTGCCACCAGATTCGGGGTGTCGGGGGCCAAACCGGCCCAGACCTGTCGCGCGCGGGGCGTCGTTGGGAGGAGGCGGACATCCGGAGGCAGATCCTGAACCCCAAGGACGACGAGATGCCGGCCTACGACGGCCTCACGCCCCAGCAACTCGATGACCTGGTCACGTTCCTGAAGAGCCTCAGGTAGGCACCGTCGGCTGGCTGCGCCTCAGCCGGCCGCTCATGACCCAAGCCAACTGGAGATCGATCACATCGTCCCACGAGGGGATCGCCTCATCGCTCGACCCGGCGTGACAGCCGGCGCCCGGCGGTCGTGGCGCTCACGAAGGCCAAACGGCGGGCCGGCGACGACGCCGAGCCCTGGATATTCAGAAGGAGACCGACGATGTCGAGATCACGCTGGGCCGCAGCCTTCGCCACCCTGGCGCTGACGATCAGCGCCTGCGGTGCTGCGACAACCGCACCGCCCGCCGCGTCCGAACCGGCGCCGAGCGCGCCTGCCGCATCCGAACCGGCGCCGAGCGCCCCCGCCGCGTCCGAGCCGGCGCCGAGCGGACCGCCGCTGCGCTCGCTCACCGCTCCGGCGGCAACGATTACGGTCGACGGCAACTCGGCTGACTGGGCCGGTGTCACCGGTCTCGATCTCACCCTGGAGGGGATCAAGGGGGCCGAGAAGCCGGTCGAGTCGAAGCAGGCCACGATCCGGGCGGCCCACGACGACCAGTTCCTGTACGTCCTGTTCGAGGTCCAGGACGACTACAACTGGACCGAGAAGGACGCGCACCTGTCCGGAGCCGCGGCCGTCATGTGGGCGGTCGTCGCCCAAGCCGGGCCGCACATGGGTCCCTCGGACAGCGAGGGCAAGGGTCCCAGCCTGGGCATGGTTGACATCTGGCATTGGGAGCTCGAGTGCGCCGCGGGCAAGCAGACCGGTGGTGCTGTGTCCGGCCCCGGCGAGGGTAAGGACCCCGGCAACGACGCCGGTTGCAATTTCGACGACGAGTGGGCGACGGGTCCCAAGGAGCGCGAGGACGACAACGACAAGGGAGCCGAGAACAGCCTGCTTGGGGTCTGGGGCCACACCAACCCAACCGAGAACGGAGCGGGCACGTGGGTTTTCGAAATCCGGCGCCCCCTCCAGACCGGTGACGTGCAGGACGCCCAGTTCGCGGTCGGCAGCCCCGCGCTGCTGGCTCTGGCGTACTGGGACGCGGACCAGACCGCAGCGGGCTGGGAGGATGACGGCCACGCCCAGAGTTCCAACCAGGGCTGGATCGAGGTGACCCTCCAGTAGCTGCACGTCCGTCAGCTGACGTGCTCGTGGCCGGCTCCGGGTTCAACCTGGAGCTGGCCACGAGGTAAGTGGTGCCGGTCACGCCGGTCTGGAGATGCCTCGGCATCTTCGGGTCCGCCGCCCCCCCACCCTCAGTCGAGGAACCGGACGACCTCGGCCACGAACCGCTCGGGTGCGGTGTGGTGGGCGGCGTGCTTCTGGCCGGGCAGGACCGCGATCCGGGCGTCGGGAAGGCGGGCGGCGAGCGCCTCGATCTCGATCCTGAAGACCGGTGCGGTCTCGCCTCCGAGGAGCAGCAGCACCGGGACGGTCACCGCCGCCAGGGCGTCGAGGCCCGACTCCGAGGTCGGGGCCTCCTCGAGCTCGCGCAGGGCGGTCTCGGCCGCGGCAACGCGTGCCGGCCAGACCGGTGACGCTTCGAAGGCGGCCAGCTCGTCGGGCGTCATGCCCACGACCTTGCGCATGAAGAGCCGGACGAACGCTTCGCGATCTCCGTGGGCGAGGAGCGCCCGCAGCCGCGCCGCAAGCCCTCGGGCGGGCGCCGAGCCGGCGTGGGGGCTCGGCCCGCCCTCGTAGACGACGAGGCGCCGGACGTTCGGCGTCCGGAGGGCCGCCCCGAGTGCGCACCAGCCCCCGTACGAGTGCCCGAGCAGGTCGACCGGCCGGCCGCTCTCGAGGCTCGCCGTGTCGACGACCGCCGCCACGTCCTCGAACTCGCGGATGATCGAGTAGGGGAGCGTGTCGCCGCTCGCGCCGCGGCCGCGCCGGTCGAGCGCGTAGCACGTGAACCGCCCGTGGAGAAGTGGCTCGACGACCCGGAACGTGGTGTGGTCGGCGGTCGCGCCATGGACGAGCACGAGGGGCGGCCCGCTGCCGCTCCGGAACCAGGCGATCGGGGTCCCATCCCGGGAGATCGACACGCCGCGTGTCGGAGGGCCGCCCGGACGATCACCCACGGGTTGGGAGCTCCATCCGATGGACGGGATCTCCGGCCTGATCAGGCCGGGACGGCCTCGGCGGCGCGCCGCACGGCGGCCTCGATCAGGTCGGCGTCGGCGTCCGAGAGCTCGTGGACGTTGCCCTGGAAGGCGAGCGTCCAGCTGTCGGCCGGCCAGCGCTTCGGGTACTCCATCTCGCGGGCGAGCGGCTCGGCCGGCACGAAGCGACCCGGTTCGAGGGTGACCACCGGCTCGGTCGGGAAGCGCCACGGGTAGTCCTCGAGCGGCTTCGCGTCGGAGCCCCAGATCCGTTCGTGCGACTCGAACGGCGCCCCGGTCACCCGGCACACGCCGCCGATCGCCTTGACGCCCGTGACGTAGAAGAGCACCCGGTCGCCGGGCGCGACGCGCTCCCACTTCCGGCGGTGGCGGCTCTTCATCCCGGCCTGGCGGAAGCCGAGGGCGCGAGTCTTCTCGAAGTTCTCGGCCGAGCTCACGAGCAGCCAGTTCGTCATCACCGTCCTCCTGTGTCGACAGGGGCAAGGATAGCGGTCAGCGCTCGGGCTGCCGCCCGATCGACCAGCCAGGTCGCGCCCGGTCGAAGGGCCAGCTGGGCCGGCCAGCGCAGAGGATCACGCTGCGGGCCGAAGATCGTGGCCAGGATGGCGGCCTTGCCGGCACCCTGGGCCATGGCCAGGACGGCCCGCGCGGCACCGATGACGGCCGGGTTGAGCGTCACCCGCGCCACGTGCGGTTCGATGTGGTCGGGGGCCGGCACGCCGACCGCCCACTCCCGGCGCCCGAAGGCGGCACTGGCCGGGAAGACCGACAGGAGGTGGCCGTCGGAGCCAATGCCGACGAGGACGAGGTCGAAGATCGGCCAGCCGGCGTCGTCGGCTGGCAGGAGCGCCAGCAGCTCGCGCGCGTAGTCGGCCGCACAGGCCTCGGCGTCGCGCCCGGCCGCGAGCGCCTCGTCGCAGGGCGCGGGATGGACCTGATCGGCCGGGATCGGGATGCCCGGGCGGCCGTCCGGGCCAGAGAGGAGGAACCGCTCGGCGAGTCCGGCGTTCGAGAGCGGGTCGTGACGCGGGACGAAGCGCTCGTCGCCCCACCACAGGTGGACCCGCTGCCAGGGGACGCCCTCCCGGGGCGCCGCGACGAGCGCCCGGAAGACGCCGGCCGCGGTCGAGCCGCCGGTCAGCGCGAGATGGGCGACGCCGCGCGCCTGCACGGCCGCGCCGATGGCGTGGCGGATCCGTGCCGCCGCCTGCTCGGCGAGCGCCTCGGGGTCCGGAACGACGACGAGCTCGGCGCCCCCGATGTCGGTCGTCATCAGGCGCCGGCCAGGAGGGCCGCGAAGCGGATCGCGTCGCGCGCCACCGGGTCGCTGGCACCGGTCTCGATCGCCTCGGCGAGGAGGTCGACCTCGGTCCGGCGGGGGGCGAGGAACGAGCGGGTGAGCAGGTGCGCCCCGTCGAGCCGGACCCGGACGTTGACCGTCTCGGCCTCGGCCGTCACGTCGGCCCGGAGCTCGGAGCCGCGGCGCTCGGCGGTTAGCTCGATCCGCACGGTCGACCCGCTCGGCAGCCTCGAGGCGACCGGCCGGAGCGTGACCTCGACCTCCCCCCGAGGGCCACCAAGCCTGGCGTCGTACCCCCGTCCATCGGCCACATCCTGGCTCCCGGCCTGGGGCGGGCCGGCTCCGCGGCCGGGCGGCGCGAGTGGGCGGCGGACCCGCATCCCGAGCCGCGAGGCGAACCAGGCCACGTGGTAAAGCGGCTTGATGATGTTCGTCGTCCCCGGGCGCGCCGGTGGATCGTGCGAGGCATACGTGACCGCGATGCCGCGCACGTAGCGCAGGTACGGCAGGACCACCGGAAGGTCGAAGATCGAGGCGATCGCCTCGCGCCAGCGCGATTGGCGAGCCAGGGCGAAATCGGTCACGGCGAGCCCCGGCCGATCGAGCAGCTGCGCCATCTGGCGCAGGCGGACCAGTCCGTCGCCACTCCAGCTCGAGCCGTCGACGATCAGCCGGTCGGCCATGGCCAAGAGGTCGGCCGCCTGCTCGCTCCCGAAGGGCGGCTCACCCGGCCACCAGAGGGTGACCGGCAGGTCGTGGATCAGGAGCGGGGCGACGATCGCGTCGAGGTGGCGACCGGTTGCCCCCCCGGCGAACAGGTGGATCATCTCGGCGCAGGTCTCGGGCGCGTCGGCTCGCGGCAGCACGCAGTAGGCCTCGATCCGGGCGTCGAGCCAGCTCGGCCCGTCGGGGTCGCGGCTCGAGACGATCAGGACCCGCGACGGGTGGCGGCCGGTGAGCTGCGAGATCGTGGCCGCGGCGCGCTCGGCGATCTCAGGTTGGGTGGTGACGACGACGAGATTCATGACGCTCGTCCGGGCGGCGATTCGGCGCTCCTCGACACCGTCCACGGTCACCAGCCTGGCGGCGGCCCAGATCCGGGCCAGCTCCCGCTCGATCTGGGGGATCGTCGTTGCCCGCGACGACCAGCGCACGACCGTCTCGCTCTGGCGGCCGGCGCCCGCCGCCGGGCTGCCCGCGCTGACCATCGTCAGATCCGCCGCCAGCGCCGGCCGTCGCGGCCGATCAGTTCGTCGGCCTCGGCCGGTCCCCAGGAGCCGGCCTCGTAGTTCGGGAACGGCGGCGGCCTGCGCTGGGCGACCCAGGCGTCGATGATCGGGGTCACGATCCCCCACGCCTTCTCGACCTCGTCGGCGCGGGTGAACAGCGACTGGTCGCCCAGGAGCGCATCGAGGATCAGCGTCTCGTAGGCGTCGGGTGAGTCGACGTTGAACGACGAGCCGTAGGTGAAGTCCATGTTCACCGGGCGGATGTCGAGCCCCAGGCCGGGCACCTTCGAGCTGAAGCGCAGCAGGATCCCCTCGTCGGGTTGGACACGGATTGCGAGCAGGTTCGGTTCCGGATCGCTGTGTGCGTCGCGGAAGAGCCGGTGCGGGACGGCCTTGAACTGGATCGCGATCTCGGTGGCGCGCTTGGGCAGCCGCTTGCCGGTTCGCAGGTAGAACGGCACCCCCGCCCAGCGCCAGTCGTCGACCTCGAGCTTGGCCGCCACGAACGTCTCGGTCTCCGATTCGGGATCGACCTCGGGCTCCTGCCGGTAGCCGCGGACCTCCTCGGCGGCGACCCAGCCAGGGCCGTACTGGCCCCGGACCACGTTGCGGCCGACCTCGGCGGGACTCATCTCGGCGATCGCCCCCAGGACTTTGACCTTCTCGTTGCGCAGCGCGTCGGCCTCGAACGCGGTCGGGGGTTCCATCGCCACCAGGCTGAGGAGCTGGAGGAGGTGGTTCTGGAGGACGTCGCGAGAGGCGCCCGTCTCCTCGTAGAACTGGCCGCGATTCTCGACCCCGATCGATTCGGCGACCGTGATCTGCACGTGATCGACATAGCGCCGGTTCCAGATCGGCTCGAAGATCCCGTTGCCAAAGCGGAAGACGAGGAGATTGCGGACCGTCTCCTTGCCGAGGTAGTGGTCGATCCGGTAGACCTGCCGCTCGCGGAAGACCTTGCCCACCTCGCGGTTCAGGCGGATTGCCGAGTCGAGGTCACGTCCGAACGGCTTTTCGATGATGATCCGCCGCCAGCCGGCGCCGTGGACCTCGTGGTCGAGACCGACCCGCCCGAGCTGGGCGATGATCTCCGCGAAGGCCGAGGGCTGGGTGGCCAGGTAGAACAGCCGGTTGCCGCTCGTGCCGCGCTCCCGGTCGAGGGTATCGAGACGGGCGGCCAGCGCGTCGTAGGAGGCCGGGTCGTCGAAGTCGCCGCGCTGATAGATGATCCGCTCGCTGAACTGGCGCCAGGCCCGCTCGTCGATGGGCTGGACCCGCGAGTAGGTGACGAGCGCGGCGTGCAGCTCGTCGCGAAACGCGTCGTCGGTGTACGGACGGCGGCCGAAGGCGAGGAGCACGAACTCGTGCGGCAGCAGGTGCGTCCGCCAGAGCTGGTAGAGGGCGGGCACGACCTTGCGATGGGCGAGGTCGCCGGTGGCGCCGAAGAGGACGAGGGCGCACGGGTCCGGCACCCGCTCGAGCCGCAGCCCCTCGCGGAGCGGATTGCCGGACGACTTCGCCCCGACATGGCGGTGCCGGGGGCGGGCGAGGCGCATCTCGCGGATCGTGCGCGGGACCGCGCGCGGTGGCCGTGGGGTCATTGGTTCGGCCTGGGAATCGCCGCCGGCGTGGCGGGCGTGACGGTCGTGACGGTCGTGGCGGGCCCCTACTCGGTCTTCACGGCGTGCCCGCCGAACTCGTTGCGCAGGGCGGCCAGGACCTTGGCGCCGTACGAGTCCTCCTGGCGCGAGCGGAACCTGGTCAGCAGCGAGAGGGTGATCACCGCGGCCGGCACGTCGCGGTCGATCGCCTCCTGGACGGTCCAGCGCCCTTCGCCCGAATCGGCCACCCAGCCCTTGACGTGGGCGAGGTCCTGGTCGCCGGCCAGGGCTCGCTCGGCCAGCTCGAGCAGCCAGGAGCGGACGACCGAGCCGTGGTTCCAGAGCTTCGCGATCCCCGCCAGGTCGAGCCGGTAGTCGCTCGCGTGCATGATCTCGAAGCCCTCGGCGTAGGCCTGCATCAGGCCGTACTCGATCCCGTTGTGGATCATCTTCACGTAGTGGCCGGCGCCCGGTCCGCCGACGTGCAGGTAGCCGTCCGCCGGGGCGAGCGAGCGGAAGATCGGCTCGAGCGGCTCGACCGCCTCGCGATCCCCGCCGACCATCAGGCAGTAGCCGTTGCGGAGTCCCCAGATCCCGCCCGAGACCCCCGCGTCGACGTAGCGCAGCCCCTTCGCGGCGACCTTGGCGTGACGCCGGACGTCGTCGTGGAAGTTCGTGTTGCCGCCGTCGACGATCGTGTCGCCCGGCTCGAGGTGCTCCAGGAGCTCATCGACCTGGGCCTCGGTCGCGTCACCGGCCGGGACCATGATCCAGACCGTCCGGGGCCGGTCGAGCGCGGCCACGAGCTCGCCGATCGAGAATGCCGGCTCGGCGCCCTCGCCGGCGATCTCGCGGGTCTTCTCTGCGGTCCGGTTGTAGGCCACGACCTGGTGGCCCTCCTGGAGCAGGCGCCGCACCATGTTGGCGCCCATCCGTCCGAGGCCGATGAAGCCGATGCGCATGGGAATCAGTCCTCCGGGGGGTTGGTGTCGCCGTCGAGGGCATCGAGTAGGACCCGCTCCAGGGCGGCCAGGCCGGCATCCGGGTCGGGGCCCAGGTGGACCCGCAGGATCGGCAGATCGTGACTCTCGAGGGCCGCGAAGTCACCCTCGGCCTGGGCGTCGATCAGCTGGCCGAACGTGTACGGCCAGCCGGGGATCGGACGATCGACCGGGTGGTCGGCCGTCAGCTGCAGGAACCAGCCGATCGGTGGGCCGCCCTTGTGCAGCTGGCCGGTCGAATGGAGGAAGCGCGGTCCGTAGCCGGCCGTCGTCGCCCGGCCGGTCCGGTCGCGCAGGACGGCCCGGATCCGGGCCAGAGCCGCGTCGCGGGCCGGGCTCGGAGCGATGAACCCCTGGAGGGCAAGGTAGCCGTTCGGCCGGCGCCGTCCGAGATGCCGGCGAAGCTCGCCCGCCGGCGAGGGGTTGGTTGCCGACAGCCGGAGCGGTGCGTCGCCGTACAGGACGAGGCCGTTGCCGCGAGTGAGCGGGACGGGGGTTCCAGCCGCCCGGGGTGCCTCGCCCGTCCCGGCCGGACCACCCCGCTCGATCGCGCGGTGGCCGGGGCCGTGGCGGGCGAGGAGGGCACGGGTCCGCTCCTTCGCCTCCTCGACGTTCGG
>JAKAHU010000158.1 GCA_021825385.1 Chloroflexota bacterium
GGCGGCCTGGGCGGCGGCGCTCCGCCGTCTCGAAGACGAGGCCCGCGGGCAGGCGAACCTGCTGCCGGCGATGATCGACGCGGTCAGGGCTTACGCCACCGTTGGTGAGATCAGCGACCGGCTGCGCGCCGCCTGGGGCGAGCACCGTGAGCTGATTACGGTCTGAGCGGAGGCGGGCCGCCGATCACCCTGCCCCAGGAGGAGCCCCGATGCCTGATCGAACCGAACGCCTGCCGGCCGCCCTTCGCCATCGGATCGGCAAGGTGCACCACGTGGCGCTCGTCGTGCGCCAGATGGACCCGGCCCTGGCCTTCTACCGGGATACCCTCGGGCTCGAGCTCCAGACGGTCATGCCGATCCCGTCCGACCGGGTGAAGATCGCCTTCCTGCCGGTTGGCGAGGTGAAGATCGAGCTGGTCCAGCCGACCGACGAGACGACCGGGGTGGCCCGGTTCCTGGCCGCCAAGGGCGAGGGCTTCCATCACGTCTGCTTCGAGGTTGCCGACCTCGCGGAGACGCTCACCAGGCTCGCGATCGATGGGATCGAGCTGATCGACAGCGCCCCGCGCCGGGGTGCCGAAGGGCCGGTCGCCTTCCTCCACCCGCGGACCTGTCACGGTGTGCTGGTCGAGCTGATCGAGGCGCCCGGCGGCCCGGCCTGGACGGCCCTCGGTTACCAGCAGCGCTGACCGGACTCAGCCCCGGTAGCCGGCCTCGCGGAGGAGGGCGGGCAGCTCGGTCGGGGAGGCCGCCACCCGGATCCCGGCCGCCTCGAGCGCGGCCACCTTCTCGGCCGCGGTCCCTCGTCCGCCGCTGATGATCGCCCCGGCATGGCCCATCCGCTTGCCCTCAGGCGCCGTGCGACCGGCGATGAAGGCGGCCATCGGCACGCCCCGGAGGTGCTCGGCCGCCCAGGCGGCGGCCTCCTCCTCGGCCGCCCCGCCGATCTCACCGATCAGGATGATCGCCTCGGTCTCCGGATCGGCCGCGAACAGCTGGAGGACGTCGAGGAAGGTCGTGCCGATGATCGGGTCGCCGCCGATCCCGACGCACGTCGACTGGCCGATCCCGGCGTCGGTCATCGCCTGAACGGCCTCGTAGGTCAGGGTCCCGGAGCGCGAGACGACCCCGACGGTGCCCTCGCGATGGACCGAAGCGGGGATGATCCCGACCTTGGCCCGTCCCGGCGACGTCGCGCCGGGGCAGTTCGGACCGATCAGCCGCGCCCCCGCCTGGCGGACGACCTCGACGGTCGGGAGCATGTCCAGGGCGGGGATTCCCTCGGTGATGCAGAAGACGGTCGCAATCCCGGCCCCGACCGCCTCGAGGATGGCGTCCGGGGCGCCGGCGGCCGGGACGAAGATGCACGAGGTGTTCGCGCCCGTCTCGCGGACCGCGTCGGCGACGGTGTTGAAGACCGGGACGCGACCGTCGAGCGCGGTCAGGCCGCCCTTGCCGGGTGTCACCCCGGCCACGACGTTGGTGCCGTAGTCGAGCATCTGGCGGGAGTGGAACTCGCCCTCGCGACCGGTGATGCCCTGGACGACGAGACGCGTCTCGCGGCCGATCAGGATGCTCACGCCACACCTCCCGTGGTCGGCGTCGCGGCCGATGTTGCCCCCGCGGACCCGGCCCGCGCCGCCGCGACCGCCCGCGCCGCCGCGACCGCCTTCTCGGCCGCCTCGTCGAGGCTGGCCGCCGTCTCGAAGTTCGCCTCGCGCAGCAGGTGGGCCGCCTCCTCGGCGTTCGTGCCCACGATCCGGACGACCATCGGGACCTCGCGTGACTGGCGGGCCCGGGCCTCGATCAGGCCGCGGGCCACCTCGTCACCGCGAGTGATGCCGCCGAAGATGTTGACCAGGATCGCGTCGACCTTGGGGTCGGCCAGGATCAGGCGCATCGCGGCCGCGACCCGGTCCGCCTTCGCCCCTCCGCCGATGTCCAGGAAGTTCGCCGGCTCGCCGCCGGCGCGCTTGACGAGGTCCATCGTGGTCATCGCCAGTCCGGCCCCGTTGACCATGCAGCCGATCGAGCCGTCGAGGTGGATGAAGCTGATGTCGTGGTGGCGCGCCTCGGCGTCGGCCGGATCCTCCTCGTCGAGGTCGCGCATCTCCTCGAGCCCAGGGTGACGGACGAGCGCGGAGTCGTCGAGGGTGATCTTGGCATCGAGGCAGACCAGGCGTTCAACCGGTCCCTCGGGGCCGGTCTCGCGCACGATCGCCAGCGGGTTCACCTCGACCAGGTCGGCGTCGTTCGCCTTCATCGTCGCCACGAGACCCTTCGCGATCCGCACGAAGCTCTTCAGGTGCGGTCCGAGACCGACCGCGAAGGCGAGCTCGCGGGCCTGGTAGTCGAACAGGCCGAGGAGGGGGTGGGCGCTGACGCGGCGGATCGCCTCGGGTGTCGTCCGGGCGACCTCCTCGATCTCGACCCCGCCCTCGGCCGAGGCCATGACCACGATCCGCCGGCTCGTCCGGTCGAGGATCGCGCCGAGGTAGTACTCCTTGACGATCACCGCCGCGGCCGCGACGAGGACCTTGCGGACCGTGATCCCCTTGATCGTCATGCCCAGGATCCGCGCGGCGACCGCCTCCGCCTCGCTCGCGGTGGCGGCCAGCTTCACGCCGCCGGCCTTGCCCCGCCCGCCGACGAGGACCTGGGCCTTGATCACGACGCTGCCGGCTCCGGCGGCGAAGAAGCGTTCGGCCGCGGCCCGGGCCTCGGCCGGTGTCCTGGCGACCGACCAGTCGGGGATGGGCAGTCCCTGGGCCAGGAGGAGGGACTTGGCGTCGGCTTCCTGGATCTTCACGCGCTCGTGACTCCTACGGTGTCGGCCCCGGGGCCTGGCCGGCCGGCCGGGGGCGGTGACGGGCAGGCGAGACGGGGGCCGATCGGCCCAGCCTGTCGGGGGCGAGCTCGATGGTACCCGAGAGCGGTCGCTCGCGTCTGGCGGAGACGCCCGGCAGCGCCCCCATCGTTGCGCGTACAATGGCGGCCATGGCCCACCGTGTCACCCTGATCCCCGGCGACGGCATCGGCCCGGAGCTGGCGGAGGCAACCCGACGCGTCCTGGACGCCTCGGGTGTGGCGTTCGAGTGGGAGCTCGTCGATGCCGGCGAGGCGGTCATGGCCCGCTACGGGACACCGCTGCCGGATCACGTGATCGAGTCGATCCGGCGCAACCGGGTGGCGATCAAGGGCCCGATCACGACCCCGGTCGGGTCGGGCTTCCGGTCGGTCAACGTCGCCCTGCGCCAGGCGCTCGGGCTGTACGCCAGCCTGCGCCCGGCCAAATCGATCCCCGGGATCGAAAGCCGCTACCGGGACGTCGACCTGGTGATCGTCCGCGAGAACACCGAGGATCTGTACGCCGGGATCGAGCACATGGTCGGTCCCGACGCGGCCGAGAGCATCAAGATCATCACCCGGGCCGCCTCGGAGCGGATCGCCCGGTTCGCCTTCGAGTACGCGGTCGCCAACCGGCGCCACAAGGTCACGGCGGTCCACAAGGCGAACATCATGAAGCTGACCGACGGGCTGTTCCTGGAGAGCTGCCGGACGGTCGCCGCCGATTACGCGGGCCGGATCGAGTTCGAGGACCGGATCGTCGACAACATGTGCATGCAGCTCGTCCAGAAGCCGGAGCTGTACGACGTCCTGGTCCTGCCGAACCTCTACGGCGACATCATCAGCGACCTTGCGGCCGGCCTCGTGGGCGGGCTGGGGGTCGCCCCCGGCGCCAACATCGGGACCGAGGCGGCCGTCTTCGAGGCGGTTCACGGCTCGGCCCCCAAGCACGCCGGCCAGAACAAGGCGAATCCCACCGCCCTGCTCCTGTCGGGCGTCCTGATGCTCCGTCACCTCGGCGAGCTCGAGGCCGCGGAGCGGGTCGAGCAGGCCGTGATCGACGTCATCGCCGAAGGTCGCGCGGTGACCTATGACCTTGGCGGGTCCGCCGGCACGAGCGAGATGGCCGATGCCATCATCGCCCGCCTGGCCGGCGCGCCGGCCACCATCTCCTGACCGGCGCATCCCGGCCAGGGAACAGCGTTCGCTACGGAGGCCGCATGCTGCTCCGTTATCGAGGAAGCGAGGGGATGCTCGCCTGGGCGTTCCACCGCATTTCCGGCGTCGCCATCTGGTCGTTCGTGGTCCTCCACGTCGTCGACATCTTCCTCGCCGGAGCGAACCCGCAGGCCTATGACGACCTGCTCGCCTTCTACGCCAGCCCGGTCGGGCGGACCTTCGAAGTCCTCCTTGGGGCGGCCCTCTTCTACCACGCCCTCAACGGCCTGCGGATCATCATCATGGACTTCTGGCCGGCGATGACGATCTACCACCGCCAGCTCTGGTACGCCAGCTGGGTGATCTTCGTCGGCGTGGGTCTGCCCGGTGCGTACATCATCCTCAAGCCGATCTGGTCGTAGGAGGCGTGACGATGACCCTCTACACGCGATCCGGTCGGGCCCGACCCCAGGGCGGCGGGTTTGAGCTGGCGGTCTGGTATCTCGTCCGCCTGACCGGGCTGGCGCTGTTCGTGCTCGCGCTGGCCCACTTCAGCGTGCTCCACTTCATCTATGACCCGGCGATCCAGAACGCCGACTTCATCATCAGCAAGCGCTGGAGCAGCATGTTCATCCGGGCGATCGACTGGCTGTTCCTGATGAGCGTTCTCGTGCACGCGTTTCTGGGCATGCGGACCGTCGTCGACGACTACGTCAGGGGCCGCCCCCGGATCGCCCTGACGATGGGGCTCTACCTGCTCGCGTTCGTGTTGTTCGCGCTGGGCACGATCGTCGTGGCCACGATGCGCCTGTCCGGCGCGGCCGGGTGAGATCGCGATGAGGATCGACCACGATGCGCTGATCGTCGGGGCCGGCGGCGCCGGACTCTGGGCGGCCCTCGAGCTCGCCCGGGCCGGGGTCGATGCGGCGGTCCTGACCAAGCTCTATCCAACCCGCTCCCACACCGGTGCCGCCCAGGGCGGCGTCTGTGCCGCGCTGGGCAACCACGAGGAGGACCACTGGGAGTGGCACATGTTCGACACGGTCAAGGGCGGCGACTACCTCGTCGACCAGGATGCCGCCGAGGTCCTGGCCCGCGAGGCGATCGAGACCGTGATCGAGCTCGAGCACATGGGCCTGCCGTTCAACCGGACCCCGGAGGGCAAGATCGACCAGCGCCGGTTCGGCGGCCACACCCGGAACTTCGGTGAGGGGCCGGTCAAGCGGGCCTGTTTCGCCGCCGACCGGACCGGTCACATGATCCTCCAGACGCTCTACCAGCAGTGCGTCAAGGCCGGGGTCACGTTCTACGACGAGTACCACGTGGTCGACCTGCTGTTCGAGGGCGGCGACGGCGGCGACGGCGGACGGGCGGCCGGCGTTGTCGCCTACCGGATCGCCGACGGCGAGATCCACACCTTCCGCTCGAAGGCGGTCCTGCTCGCGACCGGCGGCTTTGGCCGGATGTTCCGGATCACCTCGAACGCCCACTCGCTGACCGGCGACGGGGTGGCCCTCTGCTACCGCCACGGGATCCCCGCCCAGGACATGGAGTTCTACCAGTTCCACCCGACCGGGATCGTCGGGATCGGGATCCTGCTCTCGGAGGCCGCTCGTGGCGAGGGCGGCTACCTGCTCAACGACCAGGGTGAGCGGTTCATGGAGCGCTATGCCCCGCGGCTGATGGAGCTCGCGCCGCGCGACATGGTCTCGCGAGCGATCTACCTCGAGGTCCGAGCCGGACGCGGGATCGGGGGCAAGGACTACGTCTACCTCGATCTGCGCCATCTCGGTCGCAAGGTGATCGAGGAGAAGCTGCCCGACATCACCGACTTCGCCCGGGTCTACCAGGGAGTTGAGCCGGTGACCGAGCCGGTGCCGGTCCAGCCAACCGCCCACTACGCGATGGGCGGCATCCCGACCGACGTCCTCACCAGGGTCGTGCGGGACGAGCACAAGACGGTCGTGCCGGGACTCTATGCTGCCGGCGAGTGTGCCAGTGTCAGCGTTCACGGCGCGAACCGGCTGGGCACGAACTCGCTCGTCGACCTCCTCGTCTTCGGCCGGCGGGCCGGTCGCCAGATGGCCCTCGAGGTCAAGGGCGTCGAGATGCCCGATCTGGCCGCCGATGTCGATGAACCGGTGCGGGCCGAGCTGGCCGCGATCGCCGGGCGAGCGAGCGGCGAGCGTCCGGCGGAGATCCGGCGCGCCCTGGCCGACGTGATGATGGACAAGGTCGGGGTCTTCCGGGACGCGACTCTCCTCAGCGAGGCCCAGGCGACCGTGCGCGGGCTGCGCGAGCGGTATGCCCGGGTGGCGGTCGAGGACCGCGGCCGGACGTTCAACACGGATCTGCTCGAGGCCCGCGAGCTCGGCTACCTGCTCGACTGCGCCGAGGCGACCGTGGCCGCGGCGCTGGCGCGCACGGAGAGCCGGGGCGCCCACTACCGGGAGGACTATCCCGAGCGCGACGACGTGAAGTTCCTGGCTCACAGCCTCGCCTTCCGCGGCGAGGGTGGGCCCACGCTTCGGTACAAGCCGGTGACGATCACCCGCTTCGAGCCGAAGCCGAGGACGTACTGAGGTGCCAGGGACCACGATGCAGGTCGAGCTTCGCATCCTCCGCTTCGACCCCGAGCGCGACACGGCCCCGCACTGGGAGGCGTACACCGTCCGGGCTGAGCCGATGGACCGGGTCCTGGACCTGCTCCACAAGGTGAAGTACGAGCAGGACGGGACGCTGACCTTCCGCCGCTCGTGCGCCCACGGCGTGTGCGGCTCCGACGCGATGCTGATCAACGGGCGGAACCGCCTGGCCTGCAAGATCCGAGTCGACCAACTCGGCCGGCGGATCACGGTCGCGCCCCTGCCCGGTCTGCCGGTGGTCAAGGACCTGGTCGTCAACATGGACGGGTTCTTCGCCAAGTACCGGAGCGTCAACCCGTTCCTGGTGACCGAAACCCCGCCGCCAGCCCGGGAGCGGTTGCAGAGTCCTGCCGAGCGGGCGCGCTTCGACGACACGACCAAGTGCATCCTGTGCGGGGCATGCACCTCGTCCTGCCCCTCGTTCTGGGCTCAGCCCGGCTACGTCGGCCCGGCCGCGATCGTCAACGCCCACCGCTTCATCTTCGATTCGCGCGACGAGGGGGGCGAGGAGCGGCTGGAGATCCTGGCCGACAAAGACGGGGTCTGGCGTTGCCGGACGATCTTCAACTGCGTCGACGCCTGCCCGCGCGGGATCAACATCACCCGAGCGATCCTCGAGGTCTCCTCGGCGATCGTGGAGCGGCAGGGCTGAGCGCGCCCGACCGACCGGGCGAGCCGGTCGGGCTGGTCCCGGGCGGCCAGCAGCCGCTGTGGGAGGAACCCGCCTCGATCGCGGGTGGACCGGGGCCGCGGCACGTGATCATCCGGACCGATGGCGCGGCTCGCGGCAATCCCGGGCCGGCCTCGGCCGGGGCGGTTCTGATCGATGCCTCGCAGCCCGGCGCCTGGCGACCCGATGCCACGCCGTTTGCCTCGATCTCGGACTACCTCGGTGTTCAGACGAACAACGTCGCCGAGTACACCGGGTTGGTGCGCGCCCTCGCCCTCGCCCGTGAGCTTGGGGCGGAGGAGGTCGATCTGCTCCTCGACTCGATGCTGATCGTGGAGCAGCTCCATGGTCGCTGGCGGGTGAAGGACGCCAAGCTCCAGCCGCTTCACGCTCAGGCCCGGCGCCACCTGGCGACGTTCCGGCGCTGGACGGCGGTTCATGTGCCGCGGGCCGAGAATCGAGCTGCCGACGCCCTCGCCAACGAGGCCCTCGACCGGGTCAGGGCGGGCGGGGCCGTGTCGGTCGTCCGGCGCCCGTAGCCAATCGCGGGCCGGATCGCCGATCCGCTCGCCGTTCCCCGACCGGGCCCTGGCCGTCGATTGGGTCGGACTGACCGGGAGCGTAGAATCGGGTCGTCGGCGAGGCGACCGGATGGCCGCGCCCCGGCCGGGGAAACCTGGCCCGGGGCGAGGAAAGTCCGAGCTCCAGCAGCGCAGGGTAGCGGGTAACACCCGTCCGCCGTGAGGCGAGGACCAGTGCCACAGAGACGAGTCCGCCGGTTCGGCTTCGGCCGGCTGGTGGGGTGAAACGCGGCAAACTCTACCCGGAGCAAGGCCAAATAGGAGGGCGCAACCCCGGTTCGCCGGGGGGAAGGGCGCGCTGCCCCAGCCCTCGGGTCGGCCGCACGAGCCGTCGGGTGACCGGCGGCCTGAGATGGATGGCCATCACCGCGAGCGATCGCGGCACAGAACTCGGCTTACAGGTCGCCTCGCCGGCGCCCACCTGAGGCCGGGTCAGTCCTCGTCCGGGCGGAACGTGTGTGCGGCAGATCGG
>JAKAHU010000159.1 GCA_021825385.1 Chloroflexota bacterium
CGGGGACGGCGAGCGGGGCGCGCGTAGACTGGACTCGATGCGTGTCCGGATCTTCGAGCTGCGGCTGATCGCGGCCGGCCTGACGGTCCTCTGGGCGGTCGCGGCGGGACTGGTCCTGCTCGGCTACCGGCCGGGCGGTCCGGTCGACCTCCTGGTCGGGATCGCCGCCGGCCTACCCTTGCCGGTGGCGATCGCGGCGCTCATCTGGCCGCCGGCGGCACGCGGCGATCGGGCCTTCGCACTGATCGCCTGGATCGGCCTCGGGGCCGGCCTGCTCCTCGCCCCGTCGATCGGCGGGGTCCTGAACCAGGTCCTGGCCCGGGGCCCGCAGACCCTCCTGCCGTCGCTCGAGGCAGCCTACCCGTGGTTCCTCGCGCTCGCCGCGACGGCCCTCTTCGCCGGTCTCGGGATCGCCCGCCGGGTGCGCGGAGCGACCGCCCTGCGGCGCGACCGGCTGGTCGTGGCGGTCGCCTTCGCGATCGGTTCGACGACCCTGATCAGTGCCACCTTTGCCGCGGCCGCGATCGCCAACGACCTCGCTCTGCGCGATGCGCCGGCCATCTCGTCCCGCTTCGGCCCGACTGCGACCGACGTCGATCCACCGGCCTGCGAGGCGCAGATCCAGGCCGGGAGAGCGGCTCGCCTGCACCTCGAGCTCGATGGCGATGTCGACCGCCGGCCGATCGGGTCGGCCATCCTCGACGGTCTGCGCTCGGGGAATGACTTCCGCTGGACGGCCGAGGTGGCGACCGGCCTGGTCCTCGGCCACGCCGGGGCGGCCCGGATCGGGTCGAGCGCCTGGCAGCTCGATCCGCGCCGCTCCTGGCGGGCGGTCCCGGCCGAGGCCGTGTCGGGCCAGGACCTGGACCTCCAGCTCCTGGCCACGATCCTGTCGGCGGGGCGGCGGGCGGCCGCCGAGAACCGGGGGCTCGAGTACGTCGAGGGCGCCCGGGCCCGCCACTGCCGGATCGCGGTCGATGGGCCGACGTTCGCGGCCGGCGTTCCTCAGGTCCGCTGGCTGGCCGGCGCGAGCGACCTCCGTCGATGGCGCGGCCAGCTCGACTTCTGGGTCTTCGCCGACGGCGAGCTGGGCCGGGCCGAGGGTGCGGTGAGCGGCGAGGCGGGGGCGCTCGGCGCCGAGGGCCTGGTGGGTACGATTCGGATCAGGCTGACCGCGGTCGACCGCGACCGGACGATCACGGTCGACGCACCTCGCTGACCGGATCCGGAGCGGGCCGGGCAACCGGCCGGGAGGCAACGTGACGATGGACGAGCGCGAGCGAGAGGTGGGCAAGCGAGACCGGCTGGCCCGCTTCTACCGCGTCCTGCGGGTCATCGAAAGCCGCGGCGAGACAGGCGTCTCGCCCGAGGAGATCGCCCGGATCACCGGGGTCTCGAAGCGGACCGTCTATCGCGACCTCCACGCCCTCGAGCACGAGCTCGGCGTCCCGGTCTGGACCGACCACGGCCGCTGGGGCGTCGAGGGCCGGGCGTTCCTGCCGCCGCTGAAGCTGACCACGGCCGAGGCGATGGCGATCTTCCTCTCGGCCCGGCTGATGGCCCGCTACGCCGACGACTACGACCCGGACCTCGGGGCTGCCTTCCAGAAGCTGGCCGCGGCCCTGCCGCCGGTTCTCGGCGAGCACGTCGAGCGGACGGTCGAGATCATGGCCCGCCGGCCGCTCGACGAGCGCTCGAACCGCCACGTCCATCTCCTGACCAAGGCGTGGGCCGAGCGGCGGGTGGTCACGTTCACCTACGATGCCGCCGCCTACGAGCCGGGCCGGCCGCCTCGGGCCGCCCGCGTCCGGCCCTACCTGATCGAGCCGTCCCTGAGCACCCGGGCGCTCTACCTGATCGGCTTCGACGAGACCCGCGGCGCCGTCCGCACGTTCAAGATCGAGCGCCTGCGCGACCTGACCGTCACGCCCGAGACATTCCAGCCGCCGCACGAGGCATCGATCGAGGAGACGCTCGGGCCGGCCTGGGACATGATCGCCGACCAGCCCGAGGTGGATGTCATCCTCCGGTTCAGCCCGGCCGTGGCCGCCCGGGTGCTCGAGACCAGGTGGCACCCGAGTCAACAGGTGACGACCGAACCGGACGGCTCGCTCGTGTGGCGCGCCCGCGTCTCGGGGACGATCGAGATCCGGCTCTGGATCCTCTCCTGGGGGGCGGAGGTCGAAGTCCTCGAGCCGCCGGAGCTTCGGGCGGACGTCGCGGCGACGCACCGGGCGGCCGCGGCGCGGTACGATGCGCAGCCATGATCACCCTCGAGCGACGGCCGCTGCGGGTCGAGGTCGGGTAGCGGCCGGAGGATCGCCATGAGCGGATCGCCGGGTCGCCACCCGTTCGGGGCGGTCAACCTGATCAGCGACCCGATCCACGGCTACATCGAGCTGACCAAGCGGCTCTCGACCGCGGCCGCGGCGGCGAGCGGCCTGCCGGCGGAGACCGCGGCCGAGGTCGACCTCCTCGACACGGCCTGGCTCCAGCGGCTGCGCCGGATCAGCCAGCTCCAGAGCGCCCGCTGGGTCTTCCCGACCGCCGAGCACAGCCGGTTCACCCACGGGCTGGGGGTGATGCACGAGGCCGGTCTGTGGGCCCGCCACCTCTACCCGTCTCTCCGCTCCAGCCTGGCGACGGTCGAACCGGGCACTCCGGTCCCCTCGGAGGGGCTGGTCGTCGAGACCCTCCGCGTCGCCGGTCTGCTCCACGACGTCGGACACGGGCCCTTCGCCCATTTCTTCGACGACCACGTCCTCCATCACTTCCCGGCACCGGATGATCCCCGCCGCCGACCGGGCAAGCCCCTCTCCCACGAGGACCTCTCGCAGCTGATCATCGAACGTGAGCTGGGTGAGCTGATCGGCGCCCTGCGCCGGGCTCCCGGCCTGGCGGCCGAGCGCGACGCGTTCGCCCCGGGCGAGTCGATCGACCCGCGCTGGGTCTCGTTCCTGGTGTCCAAGCCGGCCCTGGCCGACGCCGCGATGCCGCGCTGGGTCCGCTGGCTCCAGCCGCTCCTCTCGGGTGTCTTCACGGTCGACAACCTCGACTACGTCCGGCGCGACGCCTACATGACCGGGGTCGCGATCGGGCCGGTTGACGTCGAGCGCCTGCGCCGCTACTGCTTCATCGGGCCGCGCGGCCTGACCCTCTACGAGCCCGGCCTGGGGGCGCTCGAGATGTTCTTGACGGCCCGCCTGTTCATGTACCGCCACGTCTACTTCCACCGGACGGTGCGCGCGATCGACCTCGACCTGGCCGAGGTCTTCGAGCCCAGCATCCGAGCGATCGCGGGCGATCGCTCGCCGGTCGACAACCTGACCGGCTACCTCGACCTCGACGAGTACGCCCTGCTCCACCAGGCGGCGATGTGGTCGCGCGGGGAGGCGTTGCGCGAACGGCCGGACCCCGGCGACGGGACCGTCCGTCCCGAGGTCGGGGCCACCTGGCGAGGGATCCTCCTCCGCCGTCCGCGCTGGCGGGCGGAGGTCGAGGTGCGGGTCGAGTTCGAGTCAGGGACCCCGCCCACCGCGGCGCTCGCTCCGCTGGGCGAGCCGGAGCCGGACTCGGTCGTGGTCGACCTCGCGGTCATCGATGCCCGCCCGGCCGATGCGCTCGAGACCGACTCGCTCCTGGCTCTCGAGACGCGCGATGGACGCCCGGCGTCCCTCGCCCGCTCGCTGGCCAGGTTACCCGCCTGGGCCCTCGTCGGGCGTCGCTATCGCAGGATCCCTCCGGCCGCCGACGCCTGAGTCGGGACCGGGGCGGACGGCGGTCGCCCAGTCCGACCGGCGGGGGCGAGCGAGCCGAAGCCCGCTCGAGATCCCGATCCCGGCCAGGACGAGGACCGCTCCTCCCACCTGGGCGGGCGAGAGCCGCTCGCCGAGCAGGAGCGCGGCCAGGATGCTGGCCGAGATGGGGTTGAGGAGCAGGAACGCCGCCGAATGCCGGGCCCGGACGCGCCGCACGCTCGCCTGGAGGAGGAGCTGGGCGAGCAGGCTTGGCCCCACGACGAGCCAGCCCAGGGCGGCCAGCGCCTCCGGCGCGATCGCCGGCGGGACGATCGCCCGGGGCTCGACGAGCAGCTCGACCGGGAGCAGGACCAGACCGAGCATGGCGAACAGAGCCAGGGCGACGAGGTCGCCCGGGAGGGGACGCCCGACGGCCGAACGAGCACCCGCCGTGGAGGTCGGCCGGGCAGGGGTCGAGGCCATCCGGCCCAGGCCCCCGGTCCAACGGCGCGACAGGACCAGGTACAGCGCGAAGGCGACCGCCGCCCCGAGACCGGCCGCGACCCCGAACGCCGACCCGGAGCGTGGGTCGAGCTCGGACAGGAGCGCAGTCCCGGCCAGGGCGAGGACGAACCCGACGAGCGCCTGCCAACCGAGCCGCTCGCGCAGGATCCAGGGCGCGAAGACCGCGGCCAAGACCGCATACAGGCCGGCCACGAAGGCCGCGACCGTCGCTCCGGCGGCGGCCACCGCCACGTTCATGCCGGCCAAGAACGCGGGGCCGCCGAGCGTGCCGAGAACACCCAGGCGGAGGACCGCGCCTCGATCCAGGCGCCTCAGCGCCGGCCAGGTCGTCCGGCGGCGGACGACGAGGACGAGGGCCAGGACGGCGGCCGCCCCGACACCGCGCCAGAGCGCGACGGCCACCGGCGAGAACGAGCGCAGCGCGATCGCGGTGGCCACGTAGGCGGTCCCGAACAGGATCGCGGCGGCGGCCGCGAACCCATTTCCGAGCAGCGTCTGGCGGTCCATCCGCTGACTGTACCGGCCGTGGCGCCCGAGGGTCGGCCGGGGCCGGCGCGTGCTGGCCGGGGCCGGCGCGTGCTGGCCGGCGACCGTCGCCGAGGCGCGGCGAACGGACACCGGTCGAGCGCATCCCGTCCGGCGCATGGAGATTCGATTGATTTGCTAATGTTCGGTCAACTTCGACGACGATGAGAGGGTCCTGAGTGGTGACCGCGCGCCCGGCCAAAGCGAGAGCCCGAACGGAGTGGCTGACGATCGACGGGACGTCGACGCTCAGAGGGCGCCAGGCGCCGATCGGGAAGGCCGCCACCGAGGCGCTCGAGCGGCTCCCGACAGGACCGATCCACGGCCGCGCGGGAGCGGTCGGGTGGCCCCGATGACGACCGTGGTGACCGCACCGGCTCAGGGCGATCAGGCGGCCCCGACGACGGGGCCGAGCGCGACCCAGCCGGGGGCCCACCAGCCCACCGTCGTCGCCCTCGTCGCCCACGCCCGCCGCGTACCCAGCGTCCAGCGCGAGGCCTTTGCCGCCGAGCTGGCCGCCCTCGAACCGAGTCCGGGCGTGCTCGTGATCCACACCTGTCACCGCGTCGAGCTGTACCTGACGCCCCGCTCGTCGGGTGAGCTGGCGCTGCCCGGGATCCCGGCCGGGACGGAGCGGCTCGAGGACGTCGATGGCGCGCGACACCTGATCGCGGTGGCCTGCGGCCTCGACAGCGCGGTCTTCGGTGAGGACCAGATCCTCCACCAGCTGCGCGAGACGCTCGCCGCCCGCCAGGCCGGGCATCCCCTCGACCCCGTCCTCGACCGCCTCTTCCAGATCGCCCTGCGCGCCGGCCGCCAGGCCCGAACCTGGCTCGACGGCTCGCCCCGCTCGCTGGCCGACGTCGCCCTCGACCGGATCGGCCGCGACGCCGGCTCGCTCGAGGGGCGGACGATCCTCGTCGCCGGCGTCGGGCGGATGGGCCGCCTGGCCGCTTTTGCCGCCGCGCGGCGGGGAGCGCGGATCGTGGTCACGAACCGGACCGCCAGCCGGGCCACCGCCCTTGCCGGCGAGGTCGGCGGGCGTGCCCTCCCGTTCGCCGTCGACGGCGGCCTGCCCGAGCTCGACGGCGTGGTCGTGGCCCTGGGCGGGGCATGGCCCCTCGGACCGGCCGATGCCCGGCGCCTGCTCGACGGACGGGCGGTCGTGGTCGACCTCTCCTCGCCGCCGGCCGTGCCGGACGGACTGCGGACCGCCCTGGGGGCACGGTTCGTCTCGGTCGATGACCTGGTCGCCGGGCCGGAGCAGGGACCCCAGGAACGGCTCCGCCGGCGACTCGAGGATCTGGTGACGGACGCTGGACGCGAGTACTGCGACTGGCTCCGCCGGCGGAGCGCCGTGCCGGCGATCCAGGCCATGACCGACACGGCCGAGGAGCTGCGCCGGAGCGAGCTCGAGCGACTCTTCCGCCGGCTCTCCGACCTGCCCGCGGAAGACCGCTCGGTGATCGAGCAGATGAGCCACCGGCTCGTGGCCGGGATCCTCCACGCGCCCCTCAGGGCGCTGAACTCGGATCCCGACGGGGAGCTCGAGGCGGCCGCCCGGGAGCTGTTCGGCCTGTGACGGGACCGGTCGCGCCGCCCGCCGCGGAGGGGAATGCGACCCGGCCCCTGCGCCTCGGTACCCGGGCCAGTGCCCTGGCGCTGGCCCAGTCGGAGGCGGTCGCCGAGGCGCTGCGCGGCGGTGGTCTCGAGGTCGAGCTGGTGACCGTCCGGACCCTCGGCGACGATCGCCCACCGGACACCGCCTGGGGTGAGGGTGCGTTCGTCGGGGCGCTCGAGTCGGCGCTCCTGGCCGGCCAGGTCGACCTCGCCGTCCACAGTGCCAAGGACGTCCCGACCAGCGAGGATCCCCGCCTCGTGGTCGCCGCCTGGCCCCGCCGCGAGGACCCGCGCGACGCGCTCGTCTGTCGCGAGCCGGGACTGCGCCTGGACACGCTCCCGCCGGGCAGCCGGGTGGGCACCGACAGCCCGCGCCGGACCGCGTTTCTCCGGGCCCGGCGGCCGGACCTGGTCGTCCATCCGCTCCACGGCAACGTCGACACGCGCCTCCGCCGGCTCGACGCGGGCGAGACCGACGCCCTCGTCCTGGCCGTCGCCGGCCTGCGCCGGCTCGGGCTGACGGCGCGGATCAGCGAGGTGCTGGCGCCCGAGGTCGTCCCGCCCGCCCCCGGTCAGGGTGCGCTGGCGGTCCAGTGCCGCGCCGATGACGAGCTGGCCAGGGCGTCGCTCGAGGCGCTCGACGACCCATCGACCCGGATCGCCGTCGAGACCGAGCGGGCGTTCCTGCGCGCCACCGGCGGTGGCTGCCGGGCTCCGATCGGGGCGCTGGCGGTGGTCGCCGAGTCGGGGCGTGAGGTGGTCGTCGCGGGCGGCTTGGCCGGGGCGAGCGGGGCGGCCGAGGACGAGCCACCGATCGTCGTCCGGGGCGAGGCCCGCGGCCCACTCGAGGACCGGGTGGCGGTCGCGGCCGGACTGGCGGCCCGCCTGGGCGCGGAGCTCGCGGCGCACCAGGCCGCCCGAGTGACGCCCCGAGTGGGGGCTGCGGCCGAGCTCGACGCCGCCACCACCCTCGCCGCGGAGACCGCGCCCCTCCGCCGCTCGGGCCCGCCGCGGGTCCTCGTCAGCCGCGCCCGCGACCAGTCGGACGCGCTCGTCGAGACGCTCGTCGGGGCCGGGTTCGAGGTCGTCGCCATCCCCACGATCGAGCTTCGGGCGGTCGAGCCGGGCGGGCCGCTCGACGCTGCCGCCGCCCGCCTCGAGAGCTACGCCTGGGTCGTCGTGACGAGCGCGAACGGCGCCCGGGCGATCCTCTCGGCGGCGACCCGGGCCGGGGTCGATCCGGGTCGGACCCGCTGGGCGGCGGTTGGCCCCTCGACGGCGGCCGCCCTCGCCGGGCAGGGCATCGAGGTCACCTTCGTTCCATCCCGCGCGAGCGGTGAGGGGCTCGTCGCCGAGCTCCCGCTCGAGGCCGGCCAGCGGGTCCTCCTGGCCCGGGCGGACATCGCCGACGAGCGGCTCCCGGCCGGCCTCCGGGAACGCGGCGCGGTCGTCGAGGAGGTTGTCGCCTACCGGACGGTCGAGGCGCCCGAAACCTCGCGCCAGCCCCTCCGGGACGCCTTCGCCGCCGGTCCGTTCGAGGCCCTCGTCTTCACCAGCGGCTCGACCGTGCGCGGCCTCCTCGCCCTCCTCAGCCCCCCGGAGCGCCGGCTCGCGCTCCGCTCGCTCGCCTGCTGCATCGGGCCGGTGACCGGCCGGGTCGCCCGGGAGTCCGGCTTCGGGCGAGTCGTCGAGGCCTCCGGACGGTCGGCCGCCGAGTTGGCGGCCACGCTGGCGGCCGAGCTTGCGGCGACGCCCCCCGCCGAGCTTGCGGCGACGCCC
>JAKAHU010000160.1 GCA_021825385.1 Chloroflexota bacterium
GGCTGCCCGGGCGCCCCGAGCCCGGCCTGCCGAGCTGGGCGTTCAACACCGAGATCCAGAACTTCACCGGCCACCCGGCCGTGTCGCTCCCCGCCGGGCGCCACCCGAACGGGGTTCCGTTCGGGCTCCAGGCGACGGCGCCCCGTCATCGCGACGACCTGCTCCTCTGGTTCGCCGAGCGCTGGGAGGCGGCCCGGCCGTGGCCGCTCGCGGCCGACGGGTTCGAGCCCTTCACAGCCCCGTAGCGGTTCCGGCGAACCTGCCCAGACGGCATTCCAGGGGCAGTGTCCGGCCCCACGTCCCGGGCGGGACTACTTCTCGCGCTCGGCTCCGGCGAGCGCCGCCTGGGCCGCCGCCAGGCGCGCGACCGGGACGCGGAACGGTGAACAGGAGACGTAGTCGAGCCCGATCTCGTGGCAGAACGCGATCGAGGCCGGGTCGCCACCGTGCTCGCCGCAGATGCCCAGCTTGATCTCCGGCCGGGTGGCGCGGCCCTTCTCGACCGCGATCCGCATCAGCTGGCCGACCCCGGTCGTGTCGAGCGTCTGGAACGGGTTGTCGGGCAGGATGCCGCGCTCGACGTAGGCGAGCAGGAAGCCGCCCTCGGCGTCGTCGCGTGAGTAGCCGAACGTCATCTGGGTCAGGTCGTTCGTGCCGAAGCTGAAGAACGCGGCGTGGCGGGCGATCTCGTCGGCGGTCAGGGCGCCCCGGGGCACCTCGATCATCGTGCCGAACTTGTAGTCGACGCTCGTCCCGGCCCGCTCCTCGACCGCCCGCGCCTCGGCCTCGAGCAGCCGCTTCGTCTCGGCCAGCTCGTTCACGTGGCCGACGAGCGGGATCATGATCTCCGCGTGCGGATCGCCGCCGGTGCGCTTGACCTCGATCGCCGCGTTCAGGATCGCCCGGGTCTGGATCTTCACGAAGTCCGGGATCATCAGCCCGAGCCGGCAGCCGCGCAGGCCGAGCATCGGGTTCTGCTCGCGCAGCGCCTCGACCGCGGCCAGGAGCGTCCGCGCCTTCGCGTACCCAGGGTCCTCCTCGGGCGTGCCGAGGGTGCGCAGGCGGGTCACCTCCTCGATCAGCTCCTCGTGCCCGGGGAGGAACTCGTGGAGCGGCGGGTCGATCAGGCGGATGACGACCGGCAGGCCGTTCATGGCCCGGAAGATGCCCTCGAAGTCGCCCTGCTGGAGCGCCTCGAGCTTCGACATCGCGGCATCGAAGTCGATGATCGCGGCCCGCTGCTCGTCGGTCAGCTCCTGGCCCGCCGCCCGGCGCTCCTTGGCCCGGGTCGCCTCGAATGCGACCAGGATCGCCCCGCGCACGATCTCGAGCCGCTCCCCCTCACGGAACATGTGCTCGGTCCGGCAGAGCCCGATCCCCTGGGCGCCGTAGCTCCGGGCCTGGGCTGCTTCCTCGGGCTTGTCGGCGTTCGTCCAGACCTGCAGACGGCGGATGTCGTCGGCCCAGTCGAGGATCCGCTGGAGCTCCTTCTGGTCCTCGAACCGGGCGTGGACCGTTGGCAGAGCGCCGAGGAAGACGTCCCCGGCCGCCCCGTCGAGGCTGATCCAGTCGCCCTCGGCGAAGAACTGCCCGTCCGACTCGGCGCGCCGGGTCCGGTAGTCGATCAGCAGGCTGCTCGCCCCCGCCACGCACGGCTTGCCGATCTGGCGGGCGACGACGGCGGCATGGCTCGTCGCCCCGCCCCGGGCGGTGAGCACGCCCTGCGCGGCGGCCATGCCATGGAAGTCGTCGGGCGAGGTCTCGATCCGGACCAGAATCACCTTCTCGCCGGCCGCGGCCATCTCGGCCGCCCGATCGGCGTCGAAGACCGCCCGACCGACCGCCGCCCCGGGTGAGGCGTTCAGCCCGTGGGCCACCCGGACCGCGCTCGCCAGGGCCGCCGGGTCGAACTGGTCGCGCAGGAGCTGCTCGACATGGTCGGTCTCGATCCGACCGAGGGCCTCCTCGCGGCTGATGATCCCCTCGTCGACCATGTCCGCGGCGATCTTCACCGCGGCGGCCGCGGTCCGCTTGCCGCTCCGGGTCTGGAGCATGTAGAGCCGGCCGCGCTCGATCGTGAACTCGAGGTCCTGCATGTCGCGGTAGTGGCGCTCGAGCCGGTCCGCGATCCGCTGGAACTCGGCGTAGACCTCGGGCATCTCGTCGCGTAGCTGGCTGATCTTGCGCGGCGTGCGGATGCCGGCCACGACGTCCTCGCCCTGGGCGTTGGTCAGGAACTCGCCATAGAGCACCTTCTCGCCGGTGCTCGGGTCGCGGGTGAACGCGACACCGGTGCCCGAGTCCTCGCCCATGTTGCCGAAGACCATCGTCACGACATTGACCGCCGTGCCCAGATCGTGCGGGATCTTCTGGTACTCGCGGTAGTCGCGGGCCCGCTTGCCGAACCACGAGGCGAAGACGGCCCTGATGGCCAGATCGAGCTGCTCGTACGGATCGCTCGGGAACTCGCGGCCGGTGTTCGCCTTGACGATCTCCTTGAACCTGGCGGCCAGCTCGCGCAGGGCGGCCGCGTCGAGGTCCGTGTCGGCCTTGGCGTGGTGCGCCTCCTTGATCGCCTCGAGCGCCTCGTCGAACTTCTCGGCCTCGACACCCATGACGATCCGGCCGAACATCTGGATGAAGCGGCGATAGGCGTCCCAGCCGAACCGCTCGTTGCCGGTGAGCGCGATCAGGCCCTCGAGCGTCTGCTCGTTCAGACCTAGGTTCAGGACCGTGTCCATCATCCCCGGCATCGAGAACTTCGCCCCCGAGCGGACGCTCACCAGGAGCGGGTTGCGCGGGTCCCCGAAGCCCTTGCCGGTCTCGCGCTCGAGCTCGCGGATCGCCTCGAGGATGTCCTCCCAGAGTCCGTCCGGGAGCCGCTCGCCGGCCGCGAAGTAGTCGTTGCAGGCCTCGGTCGTGATCGTGAAGCCAGGGGGCACCGGCAGGCCCGCGTTCGTCATCTCGGCCAGCCCGGCGCCCTTGCCGCCGAGCAGGTCGCGCATCGTCGCGTCGCCCTCGGCGCGGCCGCCGCCGAAGGCGTAGATGTAGCGCTTCGCGGCCCGATGCGCGCGCGTGGCTGGCGTCGTGGTCTCGGCCATCGAGGGAGGCTCCTTCCGGGCGCTGGTGCGGCGAGCGCCCGCGGCGAGGCGGGCGCAACGGGTCATGGGATGTCGTCGGGCATTGTACCGTTCGAGCGACGATCCACGCCTGCGGAGGTGATCCCCAATGATCGAGCCGAACGAGAAGACCGAGGAGCCGGCCGAGCGCCTCCGGCGGCGGGTCGTCGTGCCTGCCCGCGAAGGGCGGGCGATCCGGGTCACCGCCGGCGAGGCGATCCGGATCATCGACCTCGAGGGCAGCCAGGTCGGCGACCTGTTCGCCTTCGTCGCTGCCGACATCACCGAGTACGCGAGCGCGGAGCACACCCGGGTCGCCCTCTCACGGCTCTTCCCACGCGTCGGAGAGGCGTTCCTGACCAACCGCAGGCGGCCGGTCCTACGCTTCGAGCGGGACGACAGCCCGGGCCACCACGACATGCTCTGTGCGGCCTGCGACCCGACCCGGTACGCCGCGCTCGGCGTCGAGGGCTGGCACGCCTCGTGCGAGGAGAACCTACGGCGGGCGATGGCCGAGCTCGGCCACGCGCAGATCGAGGTGCCCCAGCCGATCAACCTGTTCATGCACATCCCGGTCGCGGCCGATGGCACGCTCGGCTGGGAGCCGGCCGCCAGCGCGCCGGGCGACAGCGTCACGCTCCGGGCGGAACTGGACGTCGTCCTCGTCCTGTCGGCCTGCCCGCAGGACCTGAACCCGATCAACGGTTCGGGCCCGACCTCGCTCGCAATCGAACCGCTCGGCGCCCGCAACCTGATCGCAGCCGGCTGATCCGGCGCCGCGGGGCTACACTGGCACCGTGCCGGACCGGACCACCGGTCCGGGCATCGACGTGGCCTGATTGGCCAGCCGTCGCCGCATCGGCCCCGTCATCGCCTGGCGCGATCACCCTTGCGCCATCTCGCCCGCATCATCGGCCCCCCCCGCCAGGAGGCGTCGCCCCCACATGACCCACCACCACCTGGACGAGCGCGTCATCACCGCCGAGTCGGAGTACTACAACGCGACCCTCGTCCGACGAGTCGACCAGACCAATGACCTCGCCTACTTCTGGGTGAAGTTCGACGGCGATCCGGTTCCCTTCGAGCCCGGCCAGTACATGACGATCGGCGTCTTCGCCGACGGCAAGCTGATCCAGCGCCCGTACTCGGTCGCCTCGGCGCCCCTCGATGCGGGCGGTGAGGGGTACGAGTTCTACATCCGGCTCGTCCCGATCCAGCGCTTCACGACCCTCCTGTGGCGACTCCCGGCCGGGCACCGGATGCGGATGATCGGGCCGAAGGGCAAGTTCCTGCTCGAGCCCGATGACGACCGGACCCACCTGTTCGTGTCGACCGGCACGGGGATCGCGCCGTTCATCTCGATGATGCGCCACCTGCGCGCCGCGGGGCGGCCGCGCCGAACGGTCGTCCTCCACGGTTGCTCGTACGTCGACGAGCTTGGCTATCGCGATCTGCTCGAGGGCTGGGAGCGAGACGGCGGCTACCCGGTCCGCTACGTGCCCACGATCTCGCGCCCGGGCGAGCCCCGGAACGCGGGCTGGACCGGGCGGACGGGCCGGGTGGAGACGGTCGTCGGATCGGTCTGCGAGGACCTCGCCCTGCGTCCGGAATCGACGGTCGTCTACATCTGCGGCAACCCCGAGATGATCGTCCGGGTCGAGCAGGTTCTCGCCGACCGCGGCTTCCCCGAGTTCCATGTCAAGAAGGAGCTCTACTGGCCCAAGGGCAAGCAGGTCCCGGTACCGGCGGGCTGAGGCACGCCGCGCCGGACGGCCGGCTCCCGGCCAGGTGACCTTCGGCCCCCGAATCCATGCGCACTGGTGCATGGGTCGGAGGGCGCCGATCGGCGACGATCACGGGTGAGAACCCGTAGCGTCCGGAGCCGCATGCACACGATCGTCTCGAAGGAACAGCTCTCACCCAACGTCACCCGTCTCGTCGTCGAAGCGTCGCGAATCGCCCAGATCCGCCGGCCGGGCCAGTTCGTCATCGTCAGGCGCGGACCGGGCGCCGAGCGGATCCCGCTCACGATCGCCGACGCCGATCCGGTCGCCGGGACGATCACGCTCGTGATCCAGGCGATCGGCAAGAGCACGTCCGATCTCGTCGAGCTCGAGCCGGGCCAGGCGATCCAGGACATCGCCGGTCCGCTCGGCCAGCCGACCGAGCTGATCGAGCGCGGTCACGCCGTGTGCGTCGGCGGCGGCGTGGGCACGGCGGTCGTCTACCCGATCGCCCAGGAGCTCCACCGGCGCGGGGTGAGGGTCACGAGCATCATCGGCGGCCGCTCGCGCGAGTGGGTGATCCTCGAAGACGAGCTACGCCAGGCCGGCGAGGTCGTCGCCTGCACCGACGACGGGTCGTACGGCCGGCACGGCTTCGTCACCGAGGCGCTCAAGGACGCTCTCGAGGCGGGTGGCGTCGACGCCGTCTATGCGGTCGGACCGGTGCCGATGATGCGCGCCGTCTCCGAGCTCACCCGGCCCTACGGCGTCCCGACCACCGTGTCGCTCAACGCGATCATGGTCGACGGGACCGGGATGTGCGGCGGCTGCCGGGTCTCGATCGGGGGTGAGACGAAATACGCCTGCGTCGACGGCCCGGAGTTCGACGGCCACAAGGTCGATTTCCGGATGCTCGCCGACCGGCTGACCACGTACCGAACCTTCGAGCAGCAGGCGCTCGAGCGACGGGAAGCCTGCAGGATCGGCCTGCGCCAACCAGCCCCGGCCGTCGCGCCGGCGAGCGCGGCGGCCTCGAGCAACCTCACCCCGGCAACGACGGAGAACGCCCGATGACCGAACAGCGTCCCCCGCTCACCCAGAAGGAGCGGATGGCGATCGACCGGGTCGTGATGCCCGAGCAGGCGGCCGAGCTCCGGGCGGTCAACTTCCGGGAGGTGAACCTCGGGCTCACCCACCAGCTCGCGATCCTCGAGGCCGAGCGCTGCCTCATGTGCCCGAAGCCCTACTGCGTCGAGGGCTGTCCGGTCCGGGTGAATATCCCGCGCTTCCTGAAGTTCCTGCGCGAGGGCGATCTTTCAGCCGCGGCGGAGTCGCTCCTGGACGACAATGCGCTGCCCTGCGTGACCGGCCGGGTCTGCCCCCAGGAGACCCAGTGCGAGGGTGTCTGCCTCCGGGGCAAGAAGGGCAAGCCGGTTGCGATCGGCTACCTCGAGCGCTACGTGGCCGACTGGGCCCAGCAGCACACCGAGGAGCTGACGCACCTGCGCCCGGGCCCGACCGGCCGCACGGTCGCGATCATCGGCTCCGGCCCGGCCGGCCTGACCGCGGCGGGTGAACTCGCCAAGCGCGGCCACGAGGTCACGATCTTCGAGGCGTTCCACGCCGCCGGTGGCGTCCTGGTCTACGGCATCCCCGAGTTCCGGCTGCCCAAGGACATCGTCCAGGCCGAGGTCGACCGGCTCAAGGAGGCCGGGGTGAAGATCGAGCTGAACGCGATCGTGGGCAAGACGTACACCCTGCCCGAGCTGCGGGCGCAGTTCGACGCGGTCTTCATCGCCGTCGGGGCGGGCCTGCCGGTGTTCATGAACATCCCGGGCGAGAACCTCAAGGGCGTCTACTCGGCCAACGAGTACCTGACCCGGGTCAACCTGATGGGCGCCTGGAACCCCGACTCGGACACACCGGTCCTGCACGGCCAGCGGGTGGTCGTGGTGGGCGGCGGGAACGTGGCCATGGACGCGGTCCGGACCGCCCGGCGGCTCGGCGCCAGCGAGGCGGTGATCGCCTACCGGCGCGGCCGCGAGGAGCTCCCGGCGCGGGCCGAGGAGGTCCACCACGCCGAGCAGGAGGGGGTCCGGTTCGAGTTCCAGGTCGCCCCGGTCGAGGTCGTCGGCGACGAGGCGGGCTGGGTGACCGGCCTGCGCTGCATCCGGATGGAGCTTGGCGAGCCCGACGAGTCGGGGCGGCGGCGACCGGTCCCCGTGCCGGGCTCCGAGTTCGTCATCCCGGCCGACATGGTGATCGTCGCGATCGGGACGCGCTCGAACCCACTCCTGACCTCCACCGCCCCCGAGCTGCGGGTCAACCGGTGGGGCTATATCGAGACCGACGAGCACGGGATGACCTCGATGCCGGGCGTCTTCGCCGGGGGCGACATCGTCCGGGGCGCCGCGACGGTCATCCTGGCCATGGGCGACGGGAAGCGGGCCGCGGCGGCGATCGACTCGTACCTGAGGGGCATCTGGCCGCCGCTCGAGCCGGCGTCCGAGGAGACCCCGAAGAAGCACGCCCCGGCGGTCGGCCCGGCCGAATCGGTCGCGGCGGCCGGCTGAAGCGCGCGGTCAGCCCGCTCGAGCCATCTCCAGCCGATCGAGGATCGCCCGCTTGACGCCTTCGACCGGGATCCGCTCCTGGGCCATCGAGTCGCGGTCGCGGACGGTGACCGCGCCGTCCTCGAGCGAATCGACGTCGACCGTCACGCACCACGGCGTGCCGATCTCGTCCTGGCGCCGGTAGAGCTTGCCGATCGAGGCGGTGTCGTCGTAGACGGCCATCACGTCGTGCTGCAGGTCGGCTTTGATCCGGTGGCAGAGCTCGACGATCTCGGGCCGCTTCTTGAGCAGGGGCAGGACGGCCACCTTGTACGGCGCGAGCTCCGGATGGAGCGCCAGCGAGACCCGCGTCTCGCCCCGGACCTCCTCCTCGCGGTAGGCGTCGATCAGGAACGTGAACGCCGCCCGGTCGGCGCCGGCCGAGGTCTCGACGACCCACGGGATGAAGTGCTCGCCGGTCGCCGGGTCGAAGTACTCGAGGTTCTCGCCGCTCGCCTCCTGGTGGCGGCTGAGGTCGAAGTCGCCCCGGTTGTGGACGCCCTCGAGCTCCTTCCAGCCGAACGGGAAGCGGTACTCGACGTCGACCGCCTTCTTGGCGTAGTGGGCGAGCTCGTCGGGAGCGTGCTCGCGCAGGCGGAGGCGGGCCGGGGTCACCCCGTAGCGCTCGTACCAGGCCCGGCGACGGGGCAGCCATTCCTCGAACGCCGCCGCGGCCGCCTCGCCCGGGCGGACGAAGTACTGCATCTCCATCTGCTCGAACTCG
>JAKAHU010000161.1 GCA_021825385.1 Chloroflexota bacterium
CGCCGAGCGCGGCGGCGATCTCGAGCGAGAGCGAGGTCTTGCCCGTGGCGGTCGGGCCGCAGATGACGACGAGTGGCGGTGCGCTCAGGGCGCGTGCTCCCCTGCCGCGCCGACGAGCCGGCCGCGGAGGCTGTACGGGCCGGCGTGCTCGACCCGGACGCTGACCAGGTGCCCGACGAGGGCCGGGTCGCCGAGGAGGTGGACGAGCTTGTTGCCCCGGGTCCGGCCCGACAGCCCGACCCTCCCCTCCCCTGCCGGGGCGGCCGACGGCCGGTCGGGGTCGCCCGAGTCAGGTTCGGCGGCGTCGTCGTCCGGACGGTTGCGGTCGTCTGGCCCGTCCCCGTTGGCCGGGTCATGATCGTGGGCCCGCCGGGGGACGATCGTCTCGACCAGGACCTCGACCTCGCGCCCGAGCCAGGCCCGGTTGCGCTCGAGGCCGATCTGCTCCTGGAGCGCGAGGAGGACGTTCAGGCGCCGGCGCTTCTCGGCGGCCGGGACGTCGTCGGGCAGGCGCGCCGCGGGCGTGCCCGGTCGGGGCGAGAAGGCGGCCGCGAAGACCTGGTCGTAGCGGACCTGCTCGAGGAGCCGGAGGGTCGCCTCGAACTGGGCCTCGGTCTCGCCGCAGAAGCCGACGATCACGTCGGTCGAGACGGTGATCCCGGGCACCGCCGCCCGGATCCGCTCGAGCCGCTCGAGGTAGTGCTCGATCGTGTACTGGCGGCCCATCCGCCGGAGCACCGCGTCGTCGCCCGACTGGACCGGCAGATGGAGGTGCTCGCAGACCGAGTCGCAGGCCGCGATCGCCTCGACCAGCCGGTCGGAGAGGTCCCACGGGTGCGAGGTGACGAAGCGCAGGCGCGGGATCGCCGGCCGGCCATCGGCCGTCCGCAGCCCATCGATGGCCCGGAGCAGCTCGGCCAGATCGGGCCGGGCGCGCAGGTCGAGCTGGTGGCCGACCTGGCGCTGGCGGCCGACGTGAGCGAAGCGCTCCTCGGCCGGGAGATCGTGGCCGTAGCTGTTCACGTTCTGGCCGAGGAGGGTCACCTCGCGGTAGCCGGCCGCCGCGAGCGAGCGGACCTCGGCCACGACGTCGTCGAACGGGCGGCTCCGCTCCGGGCCGCGGCTGAATGGGACGATGCAGTAGGTGCACGTCTTGTCGCAGCCGTAGATGATCGGCACCCAGGCGCTGATCGCCGACGAGCGCCGGATCGCCCCCGCGGCGAGGGCTCCGGCCCGGCTGGCGGCGAGGTGGTCGGCGGCCCCAACCACGGTCCGCCCGACGAGCGTTGTCGAGCCGGTCGCCGGGCTCGATCCGCTCGATCCGGCCGGCCAGTCGGTCCGATCGCCCCCTGGCCCGTCCCGGCCGATCGCCGCCAGCCCGATCGCGGCCTGGGCAGAGGCGAGGCCGAGCCGATCGACGAGCTCGGGTTCCTCGTCCGGGCGCAGGAAGAGGTCGATCGCGGGGTAGCGCCGGCGCAGCTTGGCCCGGTCGGGTTCACGGACCGAGCAGCCGGTCATGATGATCCGGAGGGCCGGGTTGGCCGCCTTGAGCCGGGCGAGCTGGTCCTGGCGCCCGATCACCTTCTGCTCGGCGGCTTCCCGGATCGCGCAGGTGTTGACGACGACGAGGTCCGCCGTCTCGAGCGATGGGGCCTGCGCGCAGCCGGCCGCGGCGAGCCGGCCGGCGATCTCCTCCGAGTCACTCCGGTTCATCTGGCAGCCGAGCGTCCAGATCCAGAAGCGGGGCAGGGCCTGGTCCTCCGGCCGGTACTCGGCCAGTCGCCCGTCGATCGGTGCGGAGGGGCGCCGGGGCGCCGCCGCCGGAGCGGGCGGGAGGATATCGAGGACGGGCAGCGTGCGTCGGTCGGTCATTCGCTCGTGGTCAGGCCGGCACTCCGCCGGAGCGCCGCGTGGAGAAGCTCGGCGACCCCGTCGGGGACATACAGAGCGGCGTGCGCCTCGGCGTAGGTCTCGCGATCGCCATGGTAGTCGCTGCCGCCGGTCGGGACGAGCGACAGCTCGCGGGCGACCTGCTGGAGGGCCGTGATCGTGGCCACCGAGAAGTGGCGGTAGTGGACCTCGAGGCCGCCCAGACCGAGCTCCTTGAGCTCGGCGACGAGGTCGCGCCGCTCGTTCGCCTCGGCGAAATGGGCCAGGACGGCCAGCCCGCCCGCGGCTCGGATCGCCCGGATCGCCGCGTCCGGGCCGATCCCGGCCCGCGGCTCGTAGCCCGGCCGGCCGCGGCCGAGGATTCGTGCCATCGCGTCGTCGACGCTCGCGGCGTGGCCGGCGGCGACGAGAAGCCGCGCGATCTGGGGCCGTCCGAGCGAGGCGCCGGCGGCCGGCTCGAGGCCGGCGACCTGGTCGTCGATCGACAGCCCGAGCGAGCGCAGACGGCGGACGATCCGGAAGAAGCGCTCGACCCGCCGGGCCCGCTGCTCGGTGAGGATCGCCTCGAACGCCTCGTCGTCGGGATCGACGCCCAGGCCGAGGATGTGGAGCTCGCCTTCGCGGAGTCCCTCGATCGCCTCGGCGACGCTGTTGATCTCGACCCCCGGGATGACGATCGGCGGTCGATCGCTCGCGGGCAGGTCACGGAAGCCGGCCAGCGTGTCGTGGTCGGTGATCGCGAGGAGCCGGACCCCGACCGCGGCCGCCTCGGCCACCAGCCGGGCCGGGGGCAGGAGCCCGTCGGAGCGGTCGGTGTGGGTGTGGAGGTCGATCTGCGAGGGATGCGGCGGGACGAGCCGCTCGCCGTGGGTCGTCCGGTAGGGATCCGGTCGCTCTGGCTCGGACCCGCTCATCAGGGCTCGACGAGGCGCTGAATCCGCTCGATCGCCAGCGCCCGTCCGGTGGCCGGGTCGATGTCGATCTGGGCGGCATTGAACACGACCGGCCCCTCGCCCACCTCGAAGCGCGTCGGCAGAGCGTTGATGAAGCGCGGCAGGACGGTCCGCGGCTCGAAGCCGATCACACTCCAGAGTGGTCCGGTCATCCCGAGGTCACTCTGGTAGGCGGTCCCCCGGGGGAGGATCCGCTCGTCACCGGTGACGACGTGGGTGTGGGTCCCGACGACCGCGCTCACCCGCCCATCGAGGTAGAGCCCGAGGGCGTTCTTCTCCGAGGTGATCTCGCAGTGGAAGTCGACCAGGCGGACCGGCGGCAGGGGCTCGGAGCCCTCGTCGAGCAGCCGGTCGGCCTCGGTGAACGGGTTGTCGATCGGCTGCATGTATGTCCGGCCCTGGAGGTTGACGACCGCGAGATCCGTGCCGTCGAGCGCCTGGTAGATCCCCCAGCCGCGGCCCGGCACATCGTGGGTCCCGTAGTTGAGTGGGCGCAGGACCCGCTCCGAGCGCTCCAGGTAGGGGTAGATCTCCTTCTTGTCCCAGATGTGGTTGCCCGAGGTGATCACGTCGACCCCGGCCGCCAGGAGCGCCTCGGCGGTCGAGGGGGTCAGGCCCATGCCGCCCGCGAGGTTCTCGCCGTT
Organism: Chloroflexota bacterium; assembly: GCA_021825385.1. GTDB lineage: Bacteria > Chloroflexota > Limnocylindria > Limnocylindrales > CSP1-4 > JAKAHU01. The sequence continues at coordinate 3,488 of JAKAHU010000161.1, forward strand.
GGCCGTGACGAAGTCGATCCCGCGCTCGTCGCGCAGCCCGGGCAAGAGTTGCTCGAGGGCGAGCCGGCCAGGCTTGCCGATCACGTCACCGATCATCAGCACCCGGCAGGCGCCGGGCGGGCGGGGCGTGTCGCTGTTGGGCGTGTTCCCCAGACCGGCGCGTTCGCCCGGATCGCCGGCCGGACGAGCGGCTACTTCGCGTACTCCACGGCCCGCGTCTCGCGGATCACGGTCACCTTGATCTGGCCCGGATAGGTCAGCTGCTCCTCGATCTTCTTCACGATGTCGCGGGCCAGGCGCATCGCGGTCAGGTCGTCGATCTCCTCGGGCCGGACGAGGATGCGCACCTCCCGCCCGGCCTGGACGGCGAACGAGCGCTCGACCCCCGGGAAGCTCTCTGCGATCGCCTGGAGCTCCTCGAGCCGCTTGAGGTACGTTTCGGTCGATTCGCCCCGGGCGCCGGGCCGCGAGGCGCTGATCGCATCGGCGATCTGGACGATCGGGGCCTCGATGCAGGCGTACTCGACCTCCTGGTGGTGGGCGGCGATGCCGTTCACGACCTTCATCGGCAGGTTGTGGCGCTGGGCGATCTGGGCCCCGATCGCGGCGTGCGGCCCCTCGACCTCGTGGTCGACCGCCTTGCCGATGTCGTGCAGCAGCCCGCCCATCTTGGCCGCCTGGACGTCCGCCCCGACCTCGGCCGCGATGACCGCGGCCAGGCGACTCGTCTCGACGACGTGGTTGAGCACGTTCTGGCCGTAGCTGGTGCGGTACTTCAGCCGCCCGAGGAGCTTGACGATCTCCGGCGGCAGGCCCGGCACACCGGCCTCGTAGGCGGCCTGTTCGCCTGCCTGGCGGATGACCAGGTCGACCTCGGCCCGCGCCTTGGCCACGATCTCCTCGATCCGGCCCGGGTGGATCCGGCCGTCCTGGATCAGCTTCGTCAGGGCGAGCCGGGCGATCTCGCGGCGGACCGGGTCGAAGCCGCTGATGACGACCGTCTCGGGGGTGTCGTCGACGATCAGATCGACCCCGGTCGCCTGCTCGAGGGCGCGGATGTTCCGCCCCTCGCGACCGATGATCCGGCCCTTCATCTCATCCGAGGGGAGGTGGACGACCGAGACGGTGTGCTCGGCCGTGTGGTCGGCGGCGACCCGCTGGATCGCGGTCACGATCACCTCACGGGCCTTCTCGTTCGCTTCCTCGCGTGCCTTGCGCTCAATCGCCCGGGCAACGCGGACGGCGTCGTGCTCGGCCTCGTCGCGGATCGCTTCGAGGAGCATCGCCTTGGCCTCGTCGGCCGACAGGCTGGCCACGCGCTCGAGGGCGGCGACCTGCTCCTGGTGGGCGAGGGCGACCTCCTCGCGCGAGCGCTCGAGCTCCCGCTCGCGCTCGATCAGCTTGCGGTCGCGGGCCTCCAGGATCTCGGCCCGCTGGTCGAGCTGCTCGTCGCGCTGGAGGAGGCGACGCTCGAGGGCCGAGAGCTCGGCGCGCTTGGCCCGGGCCTCGTCCTCCGCCTCGCGCTGGAGCCGGAGCTTCTCGTCCTTGGCCTCGAGGATCAGCTCCTTCTGGCGAGCGCGGGCCTCGGCCTCGATCTGGCGTGCTTCGGCCTGGGCCGCCTTGATCGCCTGCGAAGCCCACAGGCTGCGCACGACCATGCCCAGAACGACGCCGCCGACGGTGGCCGCCAGCGCCACCGCCACGACGACGGGTGTATCCATCGTGTGTCCTCCCGTCCGGCCGGCGCTGCGGTCGGAGGTCTCCCTGTGATGCGAATGTCAGCGCCCGCCGTCGCTCATGGGCCGCCGGTGCGGGTCCCGTGGGGCCGGCCACCCCAACCCGTGGCGTTGTTGCGACGCACGCTGTGCCTGATGGTCGGTGATCGATCCTCGTGCACCGCCTGCCGGCGGTGCCGTTCGTACTCTGCCGCGTAGCGTACGGCCGGGTGTGGCCGAGGGTCAACTTTGGGGGCACCGATCGCTGCGGGGGGAATGGTTCGCGCCGCCGCACGCCGCTCAGACGCCGGCGCCGGCCTGGGCCTCAGCTCGGGTCGTCGTCCGGCGTGCGGGCGAAGCGCGCGGCGATCCGTGCCGCGACATCGGGGTCGAAGCCGTTGCGTGCCAGGAGGGCGTAGGCGCGCTGGCGGCGGAGCCGGGGCTCGGTGATTCGGGCCAGGCTGGCCCGGCGGCGCTCGAGGAGCGCGGCCGCAGCCCGTTCGTCGGCGCCCAGCGGTGGGTCCGGGTCGCGGGTGGCGACCCGGCCGTCGCTCCAGGGGCCGGCGCCCTGGCCGGCATCGCCACCGCCGGCGCGCTCGAGGAGGACGGCCTCGACGAGCTCGGCCGCGACCCCCTTGCGGGCGAGCTCGTTCCGGAGGGCGCGTTCGCCGCGGGGGTGGGCCCGGTCGCGCGAGGCGACCCAGGCCCGGGCGAACGAGACGTCATCGAGGATGCCCAGGCCGAGCAGCCGCTCGACCGCCGCGGCCACGAGTGCCTCGTCGTAGCCGGCCGCGAGCAGATGGCGGCGGGTCTCGGCGACCGAGCGGGCGCGGACCTCGAGGAAGCGCAGGGCCGCCGCGAGGACGAGCTCCGGGTCACTGACGGCGGCCCGGCGGGCGCGCCGCTCGGCGCGCGGCTGGCCCGGTTGTCGACGAGCCGGAGGGTGCTGGTCACCGGCCGGGCTCATCGCGAGGTCTCCGTCAGTCGGCTTCCTCGATCCCCTCGACCGGCACGGGCACCTCGGTCATCTTCGCCCGAATCTGGCGGTCGATCTCGGTGGCCAGGGCGGCGTTCGCCTTGAGGAACTCCTTGGCCGCCTCGCGGCCCTGGCCGAGGCGGGTGTCACCGAAGGTGAACCAGGCCCCGGTCTTGGTCACGACGTCGAGCGCCACGCCAACGTCGAGCAGGCCGCCCTCGCGGGAGATCCCCTCGCCGTACATGACGTCGAACTCGGCCACCCGGAACGGTGGCGCCACCTTGTTCTTGACCACCTTGACCCGGACCCGGTTGCCGACCGACTCGGTCCCCGACTTGATCGTCTCCACGCGCCGGATGTCGAGCCGGACGCTGGCGTAGAACTTCAGGGCCCGGCCGCCGGGTGTCGTCTCGGGGTTGCCGAACATCACCCCGATCTTTTCGCGCAACTGGTTGGTGAACACGAGGGCGGTGTTCGAACGGCTGACCGCACCGGTCAGCTTGCGCAGCGCCTGGCTCATCAGCCGGGCCTGGATGCCGACGAACGAGTCGCCCATCTCACCCTCGATCTCGGCTCGGGGCACGAGGGCTGCGACCGAGTCGACGACGACGCAGTCGATCCCGCCTGACCGGATCAGCGTTTCGGTGATCTCGAGGGCCTGCTCGCCGGTGTCCGGCTGGCTGACGAGCAGCTCATCGACGTTCACCCCGCAGGCGCGGGCATAACCCGGATCGAGGGCATGCTCGACGTCGATGAACGCGACGACGCCGCCGCGCCGCTGCGCCTCGGCCAGGACGTGCTGGCAGAGGGTCGTCTTGCCCGACGACTCGGGGCCGAAGATCTCGGTGATCCGGCCGCGCGGAATGCCGCCCACGCCGAGGGCGAGGTCGAGCGCGATCGAACCGGTCGGGATCGCGTCGACCTGCTGGCGCTCGGACGAGCCGAGCTTCATGATCGAGCCCCGCCCGAACTGCTTTTCGATCGCCAGGATCGCGGCGTCGACGGCTCGCCCGCGCTCCGCGATCGACTTCGCGCCGTTTCGGTCCTCGAGCCCTCGCTCGCCGGTCATCGCCATCGGTCCGTCTCGCTCCTGTCTTGCTGCCGGGTCGTCAGCGCGGCGGGTGGCCGGAGCGGACGTCGTGCGACCGCGCCCGGCCGGTCAGCCCTGGTCCGCCTCTTCCTCGACGACCCGCGGCTTGCGCGGCTTGCGGACCACCTCCACCTGCTGGGGTGGCTCGAGGAGCGGCTGGATCTTCGGCTTGCCGGCGTCCTTCGGCTTCTTCTTGGCTTCCCTGTGGGGGCGATCCCGGGTGCCCATCTGTGCGCCTCCACTGTGACCAGACTACAGACCGCCGCTTCACGCCGACTGCACCGTGGCTTCACTGCCGCTCGCCCGGCCGGCGCGTGCGCGCAGCGCTGGCAGGCTGGCAGAGAAGGTCCCGGACCGGAGGGCGGATCGGATCCTGGCCATGAAGTCTAGGGTGAAGGTGAGGTTGTGACAAGTTGCCAGGCGGTAGCCGAGCAGCTCCTGGGCCCGGAACAGGTGGGCCAGGTAGGCGCGCGAGAAGTGCCGGCAGGCGCGGCACGGGCAGTCCTCCTGGACCGGGGCCGGATCGTCGAGGAAACGGCTGTTGCGGATGTTCAGGCGGCCTCCGGGGACCCAGAACTGGCCGTTCCGGGCGACCCGCGAGGGCATCACCGAATCGAACAGGTCGACCCCCCGGTGGACGGCCGCAAGGAGGTCCGCCGGCGAGCCGAGGCCCATCAGGTAGCGTGGCCGCGGATCGTCGGCCAGGAGCGGGATGGCGAGCTCGAGCGTCGCCTCGCGCTGAGCCGGCGTCTCGTCGCCGGCCAGGCCGCCGAGGCAGATCCCGTCGAACGGGAGCGAGGCGATGAACCGGGTCGAGGCGGCCCGCAGGTCCGACTCGAGGCCACCCTGGACGATCCCGAACAGGGCCTGGTCCGGGCGCCGGTGGGCGGCC
>JAKAHU010000162.1 GCA_021825385.1 Chloroflexota bacterium
CAGCTGGCCGTCGCGTGCACCAGTCTCGCCTTGGCCGCCCTCTCGCCTTCCGGAGGCGGTGGCTTTCGTGCGTCCGATCCATGCGACGATCGGAATGAGCATCATCGGCACGTTTGATGCCGAGTAACCGAGGGTGACCAACCGCCCTCGCGCGTTGACGAGCACCGTGAACCAATCGGACCACATCGGCAAGAACGCAAGCGAGATGAGCGCGCACGCGCCGAGCGCGACCCACCATGAACGGTGCCGGACGCCGTAAAAGGCAAAGGGGAGCAGCGACGGCTTGGCGAACACGAGCACCGACACCCACGGCCAGCGCGTCGCGAGCGCAAGGGCGGCCACTACCCACAGGAGCGGATTGCCGCTGATCGTCAATTCGACCGTGGGCGGGTAGGCGAGGCAGGCCGCCATCCCGGCCCATGCCCATGCCGAGGGCCGCAGGGCGACGATGCGCCACACGATCACGGTCAGGGGCACGAGCCACCACAGGATGACCGGGAGGACGGTAAACGGCACAAACAGCAGGAGCACCGGGGGCGGGTAGAGGACGTGTCCGTTCGTCAGCTCGTATGGCCCGGCGACCTGTTCGGGGTAGTAGAACCAGGACCCGGACAGCCAACGCTGCGCCGCGTCGCGGTAGATCGATAGGTCCCAGCCGAGCGTGTTCGCGAAGCGCGCGTCCGTGAGCAGGATCGCCCCGACGTAGACCGTCGCGATGAACGCCACGCCGATGATGACTCGCGGTGCGATCCACCCGATCCGCACTGTTGGCCGTTGGAGCCGAGCCTCACTGAAGCGCCCCACGCTGCGATCCCCCTCTGTGACGGCCCAGGCTGTCACAGGCCAGTGTAGGGGTCTGTGGGTATCTGCGCGAGACAGGTACCCTCGGACCCTCGATCGCATCGACCCATGCACCCTAGTTCTGGTGCTGATGCCCTGTGGCCGGAACCCGGCACCGGCCCATCGGACCGGCTGGCCTCACGTGGCTGCCGCACCCGCCCGGCCGCGGCGCCCCGGTTTGGCTGGTCGTGGTCTCGGCCGAGGGCCCGACCCACGGCGACCGCTCCTCTTCGGTCCGCCGCCGCTCGAGACGCTCCGGCGGGGGGGCGCGAACGGCCCCGATTAAGAGATGTTCACCGACTCTTGGTTGACGGGGCCGGCGCCGCTTGCGCATCCTCTGGGCGACGCGAGGATCCCCGCCGGGGGACGGTGTGATCTGCCTGCGGCGGGAGAAGACCGCCGCCCACTCGAGGAGGCCCGTGGGAGTGACCGACAGCCACCTGTTCGGGCCGGTCGACGCGGGGACGCGACGCCCGGCTGACCGATTCACCGATCCTGCCCGCCGGTCCGACGATGCCGGCTCGTCCGGCCGCCGCCGAGGGCGCTTACGGGTCGGGCGCCTCCTCGCCTTTGCCGGTCTTCTCGCCGCCCTGCTCGCTCCCGCCGCCGTCAGTGCCGCCTCGCTCACGCTCACGACGCCATATCCGGCGGTCGCGGTCGCGCCCGGTTCGAAGGTCAGCTTCGAGCTGACGATCAAGCCGCCCACGGCCGAGGAGGTCCGCCTCCAGGTGGGCAGCGTGCCGGCCGGCTGGACGGCCACGCTCCGTGGCGGCGGCTACGTCGTCGACGGCGTCTACGCCGACCCCGCCTCCCCGCCGACGGTGCGTCTCGACGTGACCGTCGCCCCGGACGCCAGTGACGGCACGGTCAGGATCCCGATCACCGCCACGGCCGGGGGCGAGGTCGCCCGGCTCGACGTCGAGATCCGGGTCACGGCCGCCGCGGGGGGCCAGGTCAGCCTGACGACCGACTTCCCGGAGCTGCGCGGGCCGTCCGGCGCGACGTACCGCTTCAACCTGACCCTGTCAAACGAAACCGCCCAGGACCTCACCTTCGGCCTCTCGGCCAGCGGTCCCGACGGCTGGGACGTCCAGGTCCGGCCGACGAGCCAGTCCCAGGCGGCGAGCGCGGTCGTCAACGCCGGCAGCAGCGCGGGGATCGAGCTGACCGCCGCTGCTCCCGACGGCGCGGCGGCCGGGACGTACCCGATCGCGGTGACCGCCACCTCGGGCGAGGTGAAGGTGGAGCAGCAGGTCTCGGTGGAGATCATCGGCACGTTCTCGATGACCCTCACCACGCCCGACCAGCGCCTGAACGCATCCGGCACCGCCGGCTCGGCGATCCAGCAGCAGCTCGAGATCGACAACACCGGCAGCGCTCCGCTCCAGAACGTGAAGCTGACGGCCACGCCGCCTTCGGGCTGGACGGTCACCTTCCAGCCGGCGACGGTCGACACGATCGCCCCGAACGACAAGGCCCAGGTGACCGCGATCATCACCCCGTCCAAAGACGCGATCGCCGGCGACTACGTCGTGACGTTCAATGCCGCGACCGACGCCGCCCGGGCGAGCCGGGAGTTCCGGGTGACCGTCGAAACCTCGCTGGTCTGGGCGATCGTCGGGGGTCTGCTCATCCTGGCCACGATCTCCGGGCTGGGCTGGGTCTTCCAGCGCTACGGCCGGCGCTAAGCGCGGGCGGGACGGGATCGTGGGAGCGATGGTCGCACTCGCCTCCGAGCCGATCATCCGGACCGAGGGGCTGACGAAGCGGTACGGCACGTTCACCGCCGTCGACCAGCTCGACCTGGAGGTCCGGCCGGGCGAGATCTACGGGCTGCTCGGTCCGAACGGGGCGGGCAAGACGACGACGATCCTGATGCTGCTCGGCCTGAGCGAGCCCTCGGCCGGGTCGGCGCGGGTCGCCGGCCTCGACCCGGTTCGCCAGCCGCTCGAGGTGAAGCGCCGGGTCGGCTACCTGCCCGACAACGCCGGATTCTATGGCGGCCTGACCGGGCGGGCGAACCTGCGCTACACGGCTCGCCTGAACGGACTGCGGGGGGCGGCGGTCGAGGAGCGGATCGAGACCGTCCTGGCCCAGGTCGGCCTGGCCGACGCTGCCGACGGGCGGGTGGAGACGTACTCGCGCGGCATGCGCCAGCGGCTCGGCATCGCCGACGCCCTGATCAAGGAGCCCGAGCTGCTGATCCTCGACGAGCCGACGATTGCGATCGACCCGGCCGGTGTCTCGGAAATCCTGGCCCTGATCCGCCGTCTGGTCGATGAGCGGGGGATCGCCCTCCTCCTGGCCAGCCACCTGCTCGAGCAGGTCCAGTCGGTGTGCGACCGGGTCGGGATCTTCATCGGCGGCCGGCTCGTCGCCGAGGGCCGGGTCGACGAGCTCGCCCGCCGGCTGGGTGGCGGTCCGCTGGCGATCGAGGTCGGGGTGGAGCCGGTTGACGACTCGATCGAGGCCGTCCTGGGCGGGATCGCCGGCGCGACCGAGGTGCGCCGAGATCGCTCCGACCCGCGCCACTGGGTCGTCGCGGGCGACGAGACGACGCTCGTCGCGATCCCGCGCGCGATCGATGCCGCCGGCTTCCGGCTCGTCCACCTGCGCCGTCGCGACGAGAGCCTCGATGCGATCTACCGACGGATCGTGGGGGCCGATGGCGAGCGGCCGGGCAGTCCGGAGGGGGCATCGGTCGGGCCGGGGAGCGCACGATGAGTACGACCGTCGGGACATCCGCCCAGCCCGCCGCCGGCCGCCCGCTCGCCGCGGCCGTCTCCGTTCCGGGGACCGGTTGGCGGATCATCGCCGCCAAGGAGTTCGCCGACCACCTCCTGAGCGCCCGCTTCTTCGTCCTGCTGGTGATCCTCGGGCTGGCGGCGGCGACGAGCGTCTACGCGGCTTCGAGCGCGATCCGCGATGTCGCGGGCCAGGCCAGCGGCACCCCGTCGCTCTTCCTGCGCGCGTTCACCGTCGCCCCCGACCAGGTCCCGCCGTTCTACTCCCTCGTTGGCTTCCTCGTCCCGCTGCTCGGGATCGCCTTCGGCTTCGACGCCGTGAACGCCGAACGAGCCCAGGGCACCCTGCCTCGCCTGCTGGCCCAGCCGATCTACCGCGACGACGTCGTGAACGGGAAGTTCGCCGCCGGCCTGGCCGTGATCGGGCTGATCGTGGGTGCGATGACGACGATCGTCGCCGCCCTGGCGATCATCCGGCTGGGGATCGTGCCAAGCGCCCCGGAGGTCGTCCGGATCGTGGCCTGGGTGATCGTCTCGATCGTCTACGTCGGGTTCTGGCTCGCCTTCGCGACGCTCTGCTCGGTCGCCCTGCGGCGGGCGGCGACCTCGGCCCTGGTTGCGATCGGGGCCTGGATCGCGATCACGATCTTCGCCAACCTGGTCGTTTCGCTCGTCGCCGGCGTCCTGGCGCCCGCCCCGCCCGATGCGACCTCGACCGAGCTGCTCAACAACGCCCAGCTCCAGGAGTTTCTGGCCCGCCTCTCGCCGAGCACGCTCTACCAGGAGGCGACGGTCGTCCTGCTCAACCCGAGTGTTCGGACGATCGGGGTCGTCCTGCCTCAACAGGTCGACCGGGCGATCCCCTCGACGCTTTCGCTCGACCAGAGCCTGCTGCTCGTCTGGCCCCAGGTCGTCGCGCTCGTCGGCTTGACCGTCGTCTCGTTCGCGATCGCCTACGTCCTGTTCATGCGCCAGGAGGTGCGAGCCTAGCCCAGGCCCGGGTCCGGCCCGGGCCTGGGCCAGAGTTCGGCGGGGCCCTGCGGCCGTCCGCGCCGCGGCGGCGACGGCCCGAGCCCTGCGCGTCCGCCTCGACCGGCGCTCAGTACTCCATCCCGGCCGGCGTGGCCGGCGCCTTCTCCTCGGGGATCTCCGCCACGAGCGCCTCGGTGGTCAGGACCATGCCCCCGACCGAGGCCGCGTTCTCCAGCGCCGAGTGGGTGACCTTGGCCGGATCGACGATCCCGGCCTCGACCATGTCGACGTAGTTGCCGGTCAGGACGTCGAAGCCGAGTCGGTTGCTCTTCTGCTCGGCCTGGAGGCGCTTGACGGTCTCGACCACGACCGAGCCGTCGTAGCCGGCGTTGACCGCGATCTGGCGCAGCGGCTCCTCGAGGGCCTGGCGCAGGCAGTTCGCCCCGACCGCCTCGTCGCCCTCGAGGCTGAGCCGCTCGAGCGCCCGGGCAGCCTCGAGCAGAACGACCCCGCCGCCGGGCACGATGCCCTCTTCGACCGCGGCCCGGGTCGCGGCGAGCGCATCCTCGACCCGGTGCTTCTTGTCCTTGAGCTCGACCTCGGTGCTCGCCCCGACCTTGATGATCGCCACTCCGCCGGCCAGCTTGGCCAGCCGTTCCTGGAGCTTCTCGCGGTCGTAGTCGCTCTTCGTCTCCTCGATCTGGGCCTTGATCTGGTTGATCCGGGCGGTGATCTGGGCCGGATCACCGCGCCCCTCGACGATCGTCGTGTCGTCTTTGGTGGCGACCACCCGCCGGGCGCGGCCGAGATCCTCGAGGGCGACCATGTCGAGCTTCTTACCGAGCTCTTCGCTGATCACCAACCCGCCGGTCATGACCGCCATGTCGCGCAACATCTCCTTGCGCCGGTCACCGAAGCCGGGAGCCTTGGCGGCCACGACGTTGATCACGCCCCGCAGCTTGTTGACCACGAGCGTTGCCAGGGCCTCCCCCTCGACGTCCTCGGCCACGATCAGGAGGTCCTTCTTGCCGGCCGCGATCAGCTTCTCGAGGGTCGGCACGAGGTCGGCGATGGCGCTGATCTTGCGGTCGGTGAGCAGGATGTAGGGCTCCTCGAGCACGGCCTCCATGCGATCCGGGTTGGTCACGAAGTAGGGCGAGAGGTAGCCCTTGTCGAACTGCATCCCCTCGACGTACTCGGTCTCGTAGGCCAGCGTCTTCGACTCCTCGACCGTGATCACGCCGTCCTTGCCCACGCGGTCCATGACCTCGGCGATCAGGTTCCCGATCTCAGGGTCGTTGGCACTGATCGAGGCGACGTTGGCGATGCCGGCGTGACCCTCGACCGGGATTGCCGCGGCCCGGATCGCCTCGACCGCCGCGCTCGTCGCCTTCTCCAGGCCGCGCTTCATCTGGATCGGGTTCGCCCCGGCCGCCACGTTCCGGAAGCCGTGCTGAACGATCGCCTGGGCGAGGACGGTGGCGGTTGTCGTCCCGTCGCCGGCCACATCCTCGGTCTTCGTGGCGGCTTCCTTGAGCAGCCGTGCCCCGAGGTCTTCGAACCGGTCGCCGAGCTCGATCTCCTTGGCCACCGTCACACCGTCGTTGACCACCAGTGGCACGCCGAACTTGCGGTCGAGGGCAACGTTGCGGCCCTTGGGCCCGAGGGTCGACTTCACCGCCGAGGCGAGCTCGTCGATGCCCTTTCTGAGCGCCGCCCGGGCCTCTTCGTCGTAGATCACCTGCTTCGCAGTCATGGTCTTCCTGCCTTCCGGGATGTCCCGGACTCGTCTTCTGGCGGACGCAGCGGAACCGGACCGTCGCGGGGGCAGGTCCCGCGCGCCATCTCGTGTCTGCTCAGGCCTTCAGGATCGCGTCCTCGTCGGCCGGCCGCCAGAGCCGTTCGTCATGCCGCGGCCGTGGCCTCGGCGGACCTGGCGGGGTCGGTCGCACTCGTTGCCGGGCGCAGGATCGCCAGCAGCTCGGTGCTGTCGATGATCAGGTGGTCGGCGCCGTCGAGCCGGATCTCGGTGCCACTGTACTTCGGGAAGAGGACCTGGTCGCCGACCGCGACCTTGATCGTCTCGTGGTCATCGCCGATCGCGACGACCTCGCCCCGCTGGGGCTTCTCCTTGGCCGTGTCGGGCACGTAGAGGCCGCTCTGGGTGATGTTCTCCTCGGGCACGATCCGCACGAGGACGCGGCTGCCGAGGGGCTGGACCTGGTGGGACATCGGGTTGGGTCTCCTGTCTTGACTGCGTTGGGGTTGCTGGAGGTGCGGCAACGGGCGACCGGTCAGTGGGTGGCGCCAGCCCCGAGCCCGAGCAGCCGGTCGATCTGGGCCTGATCGAAGCCGACGATCGGGCGACCATCGATCTCGATCACCGGCACACCCATCTGGCCGGTCCGCCGGACGAGGTCGCGCGCCGCGGCCGGGTCGCGGCTGACGTCGACCTCGCGGAACGGGACGCCCCGGCTGCGCAGGTACGCCTTGGCCCGGTTGCACCACGGGCAGGTGGGCGTGGTGAAGACGAGGACCCGGTGCGGCCGGGTCGCGGCGGGCGTGGTCACGCGGCGCCCTCCAGGGTGGCGATCGCCCGCTCCAGGCGGGCCTTCGCCTCGGTCGCCACCGGCTCGATCGCGCTGCTGGCGGCGATCCCCAGGGCGGCCTGGGGGTCCATCGCCTCGACGATCGTCTGGCCCTGCTCCTCGCGGAGGACGACGTTGCAGGGCAGGAGGGTGCCGATCGACGGTTCGGCCGTCAGGGCCCGATGGGCAAGGGGTGGGTTGCAGGCGCCCAGGATCAGGTAGGGCGGCCAGTCGACGCCCAGCTTCGCCTTCAGCGTCGCCTGGACGTCGATCTCGGTGAGGATGCCGAATCCCTCGGCCTTGAGCGCGGCCTCGACCCGGGGACGGGCCTCGGAGAGTGGAACCGGCAGACGGGTTCCGAACGTGTAACTGGTGCTGTTCACCGGGGTCACCTCGTGGTGTGGCTGGGGACGTGGGGACGAGCGGGCGATGGCGTCCGTGGCGGGCCGGCCGGGCCGACGGCCATGGCGCGGGGGTGGGCGGGCGAGTGGATCGCCAGCCGCCGCCCGACAATCCGGTGGACGACGTCGCAGGCCTCGACGATCTCCGGCTCCTCGAGCCGGTACAGGACGGTCGTGCCGACCCGGCGGCTCTCGACCAGGCCGGCGTTGCGCAGGACCGCCAGATGCTGGCTCGCGTTCGGCAGGCTGACCCCGATCCGGACGGCCAGCGCGCCGACCGCCCCCTCGCCGTGGCGAAGGGCGTCGATCAGCATCAGGCGCTTGGGGTCGGTCAGCACCTTGCACACCTCGGCGTGGAGCCGATACCGCTCGAGGTCATGGCCGACCGGCGCGCCGGGTTCGGCCTGGTCAATCATGTCTGCCTCCCGCGATTCCCCTCACTGAGCACATTCGCCGAGGCCATCGAGACTACCACTACTTGCGTAGTTGCGCAACTGGCAGATCATGGACTCGCGGCTGGACGCCGGCGCCGGGCGGGCGATGGGCGTGCCGGGCGGGCGCCGGGCGCCGGGCGGGCGCG
>JAKAHU010000003.1 GCA_021825385.1 Chloroflexota bacterium
ACCCTGGGCCGGCGCTGCTACGCGATGGAGATCGACCCCAAGTACGTCCAGGTCGCGATCGAGCGCTGGCAGAACTTCACGGGGCGAGCGGCGGAGCGCGTCGATGGGTAGGCGCGGCCCGGCCCCGATCCCGACGAAGGTGAAGCAGCTCCGCGGCGAGACCCGCCCGAGCCGGCTCAACCTGCGCGAGCCGATGCCGTCTCCGGACGTCCCGAAGATGCCCGCGGACATGGACGACGCGGCGAAGGCCGTCTGGCGGCGGGTCATGCGCGACATGCGCCACACAGGCGTCATCCGGGCCGCCGACGCCGACGTCCTGCGCTGCTACTGCGAGGCGGTGAGTCGCTACGCCCAAGCGGCGCGCCTGTACGCGCAGTCCGGGCCGATCGTCTCGCGCGACGGGAACCTCGTGAAGAACCCGCTCCACCAGGTCGCCCGCGACAACGCCGACGAGATCCGCCAGTTCGCCCGCGAGCTCGGCCTGTCGCCCTCGGCGCGGGTGGGCCTGCGGATCGAGCCCGAGCACGCGCTCGACGCGCTCACCGCCGAGATCGGGCTGCCGCCGAGGCTGCGGGTGGTCGGCGATGTGGGCTGAGCCGTGGTCCCCGACGCCCTCTCCGGTGGCCCCCACTTCGCCGCGTACTGCGAGCGGTACATCCGCCACACCAAGGGCCGCTGGGCCGGACGCCCCCTCATCTACGAGGACTGGCAGCGCGAGTTCTGGTGGGAGGCCCTGGAGTTCGACCCCGCGACCGGCCTCCGCATCTACAACGAGGTCGGCCTCGGCATCCCCCGCAAGAACACCAAGTCGACGATGGCCAGCGCTGCCGGCTTGTACATGCTCGACGCCGACGGCGAGCCCGAACCCGAGGTCTACGTCGCCGCTGCCGCCCGCAACCAGGCCGGCATCGTGCTCGGCCAGGCCCGGAGCATGGTCCAGCGCAGCCCGCTCCTGCTCGACCGCCTTGTCCCGCACCGGTACGCGATCGAGTGCCCCCGCAACGGCGGGGTCATGCGCTCCCTGTCGTCTGATGCCGCGCTCCAGCATGGCCTCAACCCGTCGGCCAACATCATCGACGAGCTCCACGCCCATCGCAGCGCCGAGCTCTACACGGCCCTCACAACCGGCACCGGCGCCCGCGAGCAGCCCTTCACGCTGTGGATCACGACCGCCGGCGTCGCCGGCGAGGGCATCCTCGCCGAGCTCTTCGACTCGATGTTCACCGGATCCGGCGAGCTCGAGGACCGGGGATCGCTGCTCATCTACCGCGACCGCACGAACGGCACGCTCATCTACTGGTACGGCGCCCCGCGCGACGCCGACATCGAGGACCCCGCGGTCTGGTACGCCGCGAACCCCGTCTCGTGGCTGCACGACGGCAAGTACCTGGGCGCCCAGTTCGCCCGACTCAAGGCTCGTGGCGCGCTCCTCGAATGGCGCCGCTACCACCTCAACCAGTTCGTCGGGTTCGAGGACACCTGGCTCCGTGAGGGCGCCTGGCGGGCGACCGAGGGCGACCTCCCGCTCAGCGTCGCGCTCCCGGTCGGCGTGGGCATCGACCGCAGCCCCGGCGGCGAGCTCGGCGCGGTCGCGGTCGCGCAGCGCCAGGGGGACCGGGTCGTGGTGAGGGCGCAGGTGTTCGCCCCGGAGTCCGCGACCGGGATGGCCAGCGCCGAGGCGATGCGCGTCCGCCTGAGGGGCCTGCGCGTCGAGTTCCCCCTGGCGCAGTCCCGCGACGAGCGGACGAAGCGGGCGCTCGCTGGGCCTGCGTTCGCCTTCGATCGCCTGGCCTTTGGCGAGTCGGCCGAGATGCTCGAGTCGGACGGGCTCGCGATGGTCGACGTCCCGATGACGGCGGCGGTCATGGGCCCGCCCTCGACCTTGACCTACGAGCTCATCACGACCGGGCGCCTGGTCCACGACGACGACCCGATCCTCGCCGAACACGTCGCCAACACGACCGCGGTGCTGACCGACCGCGGGATGAAGATCACCCGCTCCAAGCACGGCTCGACGCGCCCGAACGTGGCTGCCGTGGCGATGGTCCGTGCCGTCGCGATGGCGATGCAGGAGCCGCCGACGCCGTTCGTCCGCACGCCCCGGGCGCCGGTGGGGTTCTGACGATGCTCGACCCCACCCGGACCCTCGTCCCGGGCTCCCTCGACTGGTGGCTCGCCCGACTTGGTCGGCGCCTCGACGATCGGCGCGTACCGATGACCCGCTTCGAGGACTACTACGCGGGCGTCCAGCCGCTCGCCTTCGCGTCCGCCAAGTTCCGCCAGGCGTTCGGCGACCGGTTCCCGGCGTTCTCGTCCAACTTCATGGCCCTCGTCGTCGACGCCCACCGCGAGCGTCTCCACGTCCAGGGCATCCGGATCGGCGATGCGCCCGAGGGCGATGCCGACGCCTGGCGCTGGTGGCAGGAGAACCGGCTCGATGCCGAGTCGCAGAAGGCGCACACCGAATCGCTCGTCAAGGGGATCGCCTACGCGCTTGTCTGGCCGGACTCCGGAACGCACCTGCCCGAGGTGACGATCGAGTCGCCGCTCCAGGTCGTCGTCGAGACCGAGCCCGGCAAGAGCTGGAAGCGGCGTGCCGCCCTCAAGCGCTGGCTCGACGACGACGGCCGCTACCGCGCCGAGCTCTACCTGCCCGACGGGATCTACAAGTTCCACTCGGAGCAGAAGGCGGCGTGGTTCAGCGCTCCCGCGTGGGCGTCAGTCGCGACTTGGACGCGGGACGAGATCGCCACCGAGTCGTGGCCCGTGGCGAACCCGCTCGGCGTGGTCCCGATCGTGCCGATCGTCAACCGGCCCCGCCTGGCCGGCGACGGGCAGTCCGAGATCGCGATGGTGATGAGCAACCAGGACGCGATCAACAAGCTCCGCGCCGACGCCCTGATCTCGTCCGAGTTCGCGTCGTTCCGCCAGCGCTGGATCATCGGCATGGACATCCCGGTCGACCCGGAGACTGGCCAGCCGGTCGAGCCGTTCCGCTCGGCCGTCGACCGCCTGTGGATGGTCCCCCCGCCCGACCCCGATGACCCCAACCCGCCCAAGGTCGAGTTCGGGGAGTTCGAGCAGACCGACCTCGCGCCCATCTACGCCGGGATCGACACCGAGGTCCAGCACCTGGGCGCGATCAGCCGCACGCCCTACCACTACCTCCTCCCGCAGTCGGGCCAGCCGCCCTCGGGCGAGTCGCTCAAGTCGTCCGAGACCGGGCTCATGGCCAAGGTCGCCGACTCGATGCTCAACAAGGGCGAGTCCTGGGAAGAGGTCTTCCGCCTCAACTTCGCCTTCCGGGGCGACCCGCGGGCGAACGACACCGCGTCCGAGATCATCTGGCAGGACCCGGAAAGCAGGACCGAGGCCGTCCACACCGACGCCCTCGTGAAGCAGAAGAGCCTCGGCATCCCCGACGAGATCCTGTGGGAAGGCCTCGGCTACTCGCCGCAGCAGATCGCCCGGATCAAGCGGCTGATCGCCGCGGCTCCACCGCCCGCACCGGTCCAGCCACCCGTGGTCATGCCGATGGTGGCGCCCGGTGCGCAGGTCAACCCGTGAAACCGAACACCCGTCCAATCGACCCCGGCAGTCCCCGTTGACACGGGGAGAAAGGCAGCTACCCTCGATGGCAGAAGACACGACCACGGGCGCGACGCCCGGCACTGGCGCGACGCCGGTGCAGGCCGGTCCGGCAACCACGGCACCAGCCGAGCCCAAGCCCGCGACGGGCGAGGACGATCTCGGTGAGGCCGGCAAGAAGGTCCTCCGCGAACTTCGCTCCGCTGAGCGCGATGCGCAGCGTCGAGCCGAAGCCGCCGAGCGCGAACTTGCCGATCTCCGGTCCGCAACCCAGACCGACCAGGAGAAGGCGCTTGCCCAAGCCAGGCGCGAGGCGGCCGCCGAAGAGCGCGCCAAGTTCGAGACGAAGCTCCGCCGGGCGGAAGTCCGTTCCGCGCTGCGCTCGGCCGGGCTCGCCAACGACGCGGTCCTCGAGCTCGCGATGAAGTCCGACCTCTTCGCGGCCCTCGCGGTCGACGACGAGGGCCGGGTGACCGACCTCGAGAAGGCGATCGCCCAGCTCAAGAAGGACGCTCCCGAGCTGTTCGTCACCGCGTCCGCCGGAACCGTCACCCGGGGCGTTCAGACGCCGCAACTCGACCGACCGAAGGATCTCGAGTCGTCCATCCGCGACCACTACGAGCAGAAGCACTGACCGCCCGGCTCGCCGGGCGATAGAAAGGACCGACCACCGTGCCTGTGACCCTCGCCCAGGCGAGCCTCAACGCCGCGACTGACCTCGACCGCAACGTCATCGACGAGTTCCGCAAGTCGAGCTTCCTGCTCGACCGGCTGCCGTTCGACCAGGCCGTCAACCCCGCCGGCGGCGGCTCGACCCTCGTCTACGGCTACACCCGCCAGATCACCCAGCGCGGCGCGGCGTTCCGCGCCTTCAACGCCGAGTACACGCCGGCCGAGGTGACCAAGGCGCAGTACACGACCAACCTCCGCCCTCTCGGCGGCAGCTTCCAGATCGACCGCGTGCTGGCCGATGTCGGCGCGATCAGCGAGGTCGCCTTCCAGCTCGATCAGCTGATCAAGGCGACCAAGGCGTACTTCGCCGACCAAGTCATCAACGGCGACAGCGCGGTGACCACCGACGGCTTCGACGGCCTGTCCAAGGCCCTCGCGGGCTCGTCCACCGAGATCGGCGGCGGCCCGGTCCTCGACTTCACGGCGGTGAACACGCAGATCCTGGCGCTCCAGGTGGTCCAGCGCCTCAACGCCTGGCTGGGACTGATGGACGGGTCGCCCGACGCGCTGCTGATGAACTCCACGGCCGCGTCCTGGTTCTCGCTCATCGCCGCCCTCTCGGGCCAGCTCCGCTCCACCACAGACGCCTTCGGGCGGCCGATCGCGACGTTCCGGGACATCCCGATCGTTGACCTCGGCGCCAAGGCCGGCGTGTCGGCGGACGTGGTGGCGACGTATGGCGGGACCAACGAGGCCCAGACGGTCACGATCACCGGCACCCCGACCGGTGGCACGTTTACCCTCACGTTCGCCGGCCAGACCACGGCACCGATCGCCTACAACGCGGCCGCGGCGGCGGTCGTCTCGGCCCTCGAGGCCCTCCCGAACATCGCCACCGGCGAAGTCACCGCGACCGGCGGCGCACTCCCGGGTACGCCCGTCGTCGTCACCTTCGGCGGCACGTATGCGGGCATCAACGTCCCGCAGATGACCGCGAGCGGCGCGGCGCTCACCGGCGGCACCACCCCGGCGGTCGCGGTGACGACCACGACCCCGGGCGGCACCGGCACCGGCACCGCGGCCACCGGCCTCACCGACATCTACGCCGTGCGCTTCGGCCTGGACGGCTTCCACGGCGTGGCGGTCACGGGGTCGCTCGTCAAGCAGTGGCTGCCCGACTTCTCCACCGCCGGGGCGGTGAAGACGGGCGAGGTCGAGATGGGTCCCGTGGCCGTCGCCCTCAAGGCGACCAAGGCCGCGGCGGTCTTCCGCAACGTCAAGGTCGCCTGACCGGAAGGCACGGGAGCGATCGTCATGTCCCTCGTGATGCTCGGTGAGGTCCGCTCGCTCGTCGAGACGGGCCTCACCGACGTCGACCTCCAGGCCGTGCTCGACCGCGAGGAGGGCTGGCTGGCGTCTCGGATCGGGCCGCTCACGGGCGTCCGCACCGAGACCTTCCGCCCGGTGCTTCCCGATGCCCCGATCTACATCCCGCGGCGCACCGACGCCGTTACGGTCACGGACAACGCGGTGCTGGTGCCCGAGACTGATCTGTGGTTCGTGCCGGCCACGGGGCTGATCCGCCGGATCAGCGTCCCCTGGCCGGGTCCGTGGACCGACTCCGCGAGCAAGCTCGGCACCTGGACAGGCCCGGTCGCTGTCACGTACACGCCGACGGACGCGGACGTCCTGCGTCACGCGGTGATCGAGCTCGTCCGCGGCACGCTCGCCGAGACCGGCAGCGACGCCGAGACGATCGGCGACTACAGCTACAACCGTGGCGACGCATCCGTCCGCTTGGGCCGGCTCGCCCTCGCCCGGGGCGTGCTTCTCCGCCGGCCGGCCTACTCCGCTCGGCTCCGCTCGTCATTGGAGCCGGCATGAGCTTCGATCGGCTCCTGATCCACACGCTCGCGGTCGAGCGGGCGACGCCGGGGGCCATCGGCGCCTATGGCCAGCCGTCCCGCACGTTCGCCACCCTCGCAACGTTCCGCGGCAGACTCGAGCCGAAGTCGGCCCGCGAGGTGGCGGCGCTCCACGGGGCGGGCGCCGTCGTCTCCGATCACACGCTCCGCACGCGGCCGCGTGACCTGCGGGCGAGCGACCGGATCCGCTTCGAGCCCGACGACGGGCGTCGCTTCGAGATCACCGGCATCCGCCTCATCGGTGCCCGGCACCACCTGACGATCGATCTCACGCTCATCGAGGCGGGCGTCTGATGGCCCGCAAGAACAACCGCGTCGTGCTCAACCGGGCTGCCCTCGACGCGGTCACGCTGGGGCTGGCCGACGGCCTGCTCGCGCTCGCGGATGCGGTGATCGCGGCGACCAAGGTTCCCGACGCGCCGGTCCTGGGAGCGGGCCTCATCGAAGCGGGCGGGACCGTCGCCTACGTCGCAGGCAAGAAGGTCGGCGGGGCGGCCAAGAAGCCCTCGGCGATGAAGGTCCGCAGCATGGGCGTCGCGGTCGCCGGAGGCTTCCCGTTCCCGGCCCGGTTCCAGGAACTCGGCACGGTCCACCAGCCGGCCCGGCCGTTCTTGACGCCGGCCCTCCTCTCCACCGTGTCGGGCGCGGAGCCATTCATCAAGGCGGCGACCGCGAAGCGACTGGCGGCCCTCCGGTGATCGATCCCCTCGACACGCTGCTCGGCGAGATCCGCGACAACAGCGCCGTCGCGGCGCTCACGACGCGCATCCGGGGCGGCGAGCCTGCCCCGGGCGACGCGGCCAGCCCGTTCCTGCGCTTCGTCGTCCTCGTCCGCCTGGGCTCAGCTCGCGACAAGCGGGCCCCCGTGCAGGAGGTCCGGATCGGCGTGCGCTGCTACGGCACGAGCTTCGCCGACGCGGCCGCGCTGTACGGCGCGGTGTCCGAGGCCATCCACAACGTCGGGCCTCGGATTGGAGCGACCGGCGTGCTCATCCACCGCAGCTTCGACGACGCCGGCATGGGGGCCCAGACGGATCCCGACACCGGCCAGCCCCACGAGGACGGGGTCATCTCTCTGTTCGCGGCGACACAGGTCGTCGCGGCCACCTGACGCGAAAGGAGCACCGGCATGGGACTCGTCATCGATCCCAAGGCGTACATCATCGGCGCGGCCGAGGTCTACTACCGCTCGATCGGGGCGTCCGGCCCCTGGTCGAGCATCGGGGCGACGGTCGACGACGTCGTCTTCCGGGTGAACCAGACGACGTTCAACCCGTCCGAGAACTTCAACGGCGTCCTCGAGCCGATCCGCGAGATGGACTACATCAGCAAGGCGGGCGCCGAGGCCGAGTTCACGATGCCCGAGTTCGCGGGCTCCAAGCTCGCCCTGGCGGTCCTCGGCGCCCAGTCCGCGACGCTCCCGACGACCGACGCGGGCGGCACCCCGCTCACGACAACCCTCGCCGCAGCGGCCGCGATCGGCGACACGGCGGTCAAGGTGGTCGCGGTCACGAACGCGGCGGTCGGCGACTACATCCGGATCAACGTCGCCGGTGCCCTCGCCGAGTACCGACGGATCGACGTCGTCGGCACCGCGGGGGCCGGTGGCACCGGCTTGGGGTTCCGCGACCCGCTCCTCAAAGCCCACGCCAGCGGCGTGGCGGTCGTCGAGACGGTCGGCGACGGCAAGACCGAGATCACCCCAGGCACCGTCCGCCGCCAGCCGCTCTCGGCCTACAACGACTTCGTCCTCGTGGCCCAGAGCCCGTCCGACTACTACGAGCTCTACCTCTACAACGCGATCAGCAAGACCGACGCCGCCGAGGTCACGTTCGGCGACGAGAGCATGGCGGCGATCAAGGTCTCGCTCGGCACCCGGCGTGACGGGGCGAACCTCGCCCTGCCGTCCTGGCGCCTGCGCATCCCGGCCTGATCCGATGACCGCCAGTGAAGAGGAGGTCCTCGCGGGCCTCCTCACCGTGACGGTCGGCGGAATCGAGAAGACCATGCCGACCCTGCCCATCCGCGACGCCCGCGACTGGCGCAAGCGCCTGGCCGCCGAGGTCGCCCCGATCGCCGGACTGCAGATCGACGCGAACGACTGGGCGGGGATGCCCGAGAAGCTCCAGCTCGCCGAGGACACGATGCTCGAGCTCATCGTGGCCTACGACCGGACGGGGGCCCTCGGCGGTCGCGAGTGGCTCGAGGAGCACGCCTGGCCGCGCGAGCTCGGCCCGATCTTCACCGCGTGCGTCGAGGCCGTCTTCCCTTTCGATCGGCGGGCCGGAGTGCCGGGCGGTCCGGCGGGCGCACCGTCACCAGGGCCGAGCTTTACGAGTGGGCCCTCGCCCACTGGGGCCTCGATCCGCTCGCCCTTGAGCGGCGGCTCGACGGACGCCAGCTAGAGATGCTCTGGACGGCCGGCCAGCGCCGGCTCGCACGAGAGGGCCGGGAACGGCTCGCCGAGCTCTACGTCGGCGTCCGTGACGGCTACGTCGCGGGCAACGTCGCGACGGGCAAGGCCAAGGCGCACGGCGGGGCCCATGTCCCCTCCTATCTCCGGCCTGACGCCGAGCAGCGCAGCTCGACGGCGACCCGCGGCCTCGGCCAGCTGCTGCGCGACTTCCCTGGCCACGTCGCCCGGGGCACGGAGTTCACCCACTGATGGCCTCCATCGGCGACCTCTTCTTCCTGTTCCGCGGCGACGACGGCCAGCTGCAGCTCGACGCTGCCAAGGCTGGCGACAAGGCCGGGGCGGCGGCCGGGAAGCGCTACAGCGTGTCGATGGGGACCGCACTCAAGGCGAGCATCGGCGGCGCGATCGGTGGGGCGCTCAGCGCGGGTCTCGCCGTCGCCGTCAAGGGCGGGGCCGAGCTCAACGCCGCGGTCACGCAGTTCGCGGCCGACACCGGCGCGACCACCGAGGAGGCCGCCAAGGCGCAGTCGACGATCGGCGAGCTGTTCCGCACGAACCTCCAGAGCTTCGGCGAGATCGGCGGCACGCTCGCGGTCCTGCGCACAGACCTCGGGCTGACCCAGGACGCGGCGGACCAGGCGGCCCAGAGCTACCTCGACTTCGCGCAGGTCGCGGGCGGCACAGGTGCGGAGGCCGCCGGCCGGTTCGACGACCTCCTGGCGTCACTGAACCTCGACGCCTCGAAGGCGCCCGGGATCATGGACCAGCTGGTGGCGTCGCACCAGCGCTACGGCGAGTCGATCAACGGCAACATCGACGCCCTGACGGCCATGGCGCCGGCACTCAATGCGGCCAATCTCACGGTCGATGACGGGATTGGCCTGCTCAACATGTTCGCCTCGGCAGGCGTCGACGCCGCGGCCGCTCCGGCAGCGCTCACCAAGGCCCTCAAGAAGGTGAAGAGCCCCGCTGAGCTCCAGACGCTCATCGACCAGATCAGCGCCACGGAGGACCCGTTCAAGCGCGCCCAGCTGGCGTCCGACCTGTTCGGCGCCAAGGCTGGCCCCAAGCTCGCCCAGGCGCTCGCCCAGGGCAAGATCGGTGACTTTCGGGTCAGCCTCGACGAGGCAGCCGGGGCCACGACGAAGGCGGCGGACACCATCCAGGCTGGGTTCGGCAATCAGGCCCAGCTCGTCATCAAGAACTTCGGCGGTGCGCTGGCCGAGATCGGCACGAACTTCGGGCCGCTCATCCTCGGCTTCTCCGCGCTCCTGCCCGCGTTGACGCCGATCATCACCACGGCCGGGGCGGCGCTCGGCGGCCTCCTCGCCGCCGCGATTCCGATTGGCATGGCGCTCCTGCCGGTCCTGCTCATCGGGGCGCTCGTCGCCGCGGTGGCCTTCCTGATCGCCAACCCCGAGATCGTCGGCAAGATCGCGGAGTTCGTCGGGTCGATCCTGGCGGCGATCGGCGACTTCCTGGGAACCCTGGGTGACGTCTTCGCGACCGCATTCGGGGCGGCCGTCGACGCGGTCTCGGGCGCGATCTCGGCGATCGTCGGGATCATCGGCGAGATCCCGGGGAGAGTCGCTGGCTTCTTCGTGGCCCTCGTGGAGCAGTGGATCGGGCTCCAGCTCAAGGTCGCCTCGATCGTCCTCGACCTCGTTGGCCAGGTCGTGGGGTTCGTCCTCTCGATCCCGGGCAAGATCGTCGGCCTCATCGGCGAGGTCGCCGGTCAGTTCGCGACGCTGGGCAGCCGGATCATCGGGATCGTGACGGGCTTCATCGGCGAGGTCGTCGGGTTCTACCTCGCCCTCCCCGGGCGGATCGTCAGCCTCGTCGGGAAGATCGCCGGCTTCTTCATCGACCTTGGCGGCCGGATCGTCTCGACGGTCGGGTCATTCGTCGGCGAGATCGTCAGGTTCTTCCTCTCGATCCCGGGCAAGGTGATCGGGATCGGCGCGGAGATCGTCAAGGGGATCATCCGGGGGATGGCCTCGCTCCCGGGCCAGCTCCTCGACGTGGTCACGAACGCCTTCCGCTCGATCAAGATCGACATCGGTCCCTTCCACATCAGCTCGGCCGGCGTCTCGATCGACCTCCCCAAGATCGAGCTTCCCTCGTTCGCTGTCGGCAGCCCGTTCGTGCCGCGGGACATGACCGCACTGGTCCACGCGGGCGAGATGATCATCCCGGCGCCTGAGTCCGCTGCGATCCGGGCCGGCCGCGCCGTGCTGGCGACGCCCACCGCGCAGGGCTCGGGTCCGGGCGGCCGGGCGCTCACCGTGAACGTCTACAACCCGGCGCCAGAGCCCGCGTCGACCTCGACAAAGCGGGAGCTCCAGAAGCTCGCCGCGTTCGGGGTCCTGGCATGACGACGCTCGCGATCTCGGCCGACCGCTGGACCTTCGGCGGGCTCGACCTGTCGAGCTACGCCTACCTCGTCCGCGAGGTGTCCGGCGCCGACGAGTTCCCGAAGCTCCGCGGCGACGATGCGCCGTTCACCGGGCTCCCGGGTCGGCGGCCGATGGGCAAGCTCGCCGACGCCAGGCGACTCGCCCTGGGCCTGTGGGTCAACCCGCTGTCGGTGGCCGGCATGCTCGTCGAGCCCACCAACCGCCGCCAGGCGCGCAAGAACCTCGACGAGCTCTACGCCGTCCTCGGTCGACGGGCGCAGCAGGCGCTCGTCCGCACCCTCCCGGACGCCTCGAGCCGGACCGCGATGGCGGAGGTCGTCGACGTGTCGGCCTTCACCGATCCGGTCTCGGGCGAGCTGTTCGGCCTCGTCGTCGACTTCGCGCTCGCCGATCCGTACCTGTACGGCGCGGACGTCGTCGTGTCGGGCGCAACACCGGCCTCGCCGACGGACCTCGCGATCACCCACCCGGGGACCGTCCGGGGCGGCAAGGTCCTCCTGGATTTCATCGGGCCCGTCGCCAACCCGCGGGTGACCAACGTCGGCAACGGCCAGTACGTCGAGGCGCTCGTCACCGTCGCGTCGGCGAAGCACCTGCTCATCGACGTCGCGGCGTTCACCGCGACGAACGACGGTGCCAACGCGATCGGCTCGATCCGCCACTCGGGCGCCTTCCGCTTCCTCGAGCTCGACCCCGGGGCCCAGACACTGCGGGTCAGCGCGACAACCCCCGGCGGCTCGCTCTCGGTCACCTTCTCGCCTCCGTACCTGTGAGGTCCTGACGATGCCGTACACCGCACTCCCGGACCGCCGGATCCCCTATGACAACGACGGGACCATCGTCGGCGTCGGCGCGTCCTACGGCGACTGGAACACGTACCAGAACCAATGGGCAGTCGTGTGGGCCCAGGGGATCTCGTCGTACATGTCGGGCAGCGACAGGGTCGAACTGAACGACTCGGTCTACAACAGCCTCTCGTCACCCATCTCGGTCGCCAACGCCGGGCGCGCGGTGTGGTGGTTCTTCCCCGAGATGCGGGAGGTCACCGCGATGGTGATCATGACCGACGCCCCGACCGGCTCCTACGGGCAGGGGTCGGGCGCGTACGGCGTTCAGGCCATCGCGGGCTCCAACGACTCGGTCAACGGCGTTGATGGCACCTGGGAGTTCCCGAGCGTCACCGGCGTCGTCATGCAGCCTCGCGGCCTCGACAAGTGGCGCGCCAACATCGCGCCGCTGTCGTTCACGGGCGGCAAGAAGGTCATCCGCATCTACTACGGCATCCAGAACACCTACGGCACCATCAACCCGATCGTCTGTCACCTCTACGGCGAGAAGGTCGCAGGGCAAACGCCGGACGACGTGATCTACATCGACCACGACACCACGCCCGGAGTCGAGTACGCGGCGCCGGAGGACTTCGGGGACCAGCCGCTCGGCACGACGGTGGTCCGCCAGTTCCGGCTCAAGAACACGTCCGCGACGAAGACCGCCAACTCGATCAACGTCCAGTGCAACGACTCCGACTTCGCGATCTCCACGGACGGCGCGACGTGGGTCGTGACGATCAACATCGCCTCGCTCGGGCCAGGCGCGCAGTCAGCAACGATGTACGTCCGCTGCACGACTCCGGCTCCCGGCAACCTCCTCGGTCCGCGCTTCGCCCGGATCGTGACCACCGTCGCCAGCTACACGTAGGAGGAGGGAGACCCATGGCCCTCGCGAACGCTTCCGCGGTCACGGTTTCCACGGCGACGTGGACGACCGTCACCAGCGTCACCGGCGACGGGACGAAGCAGGTGATCGGGTTCGCCGTGAAGTGCGACGACGCGACGGTCGCCTTCGAGGCGCGGATGATGATCAACGGGGTGACGACGATCGCCGGCGTCGCCGCGCTCGCTGGTGACTCGGCGCAGATCTACGACGCGCCGACGACGATCCCGAACACGCAGAGCTGCGTCGTCCAGGTCCTCCACGCGGCGGGCGTCAACAAGGCCTTCACCGGCACGCTCCTGGGCTCCTGATCGTGGGCCTGAGCCCGGCGGCGGCGATCCTCGGCTGCTTCGCGAAGCGCGCTGACACGCGCCTCGAGTCGCCCGGGAACGCGACGACGAACACCGGGACGCTCCAAGCACAAGCCCGTCCGGTCGACCCGCTCGCGCGGCGGTCGACGACGACCTTCTACCTGGATCGCATCGGCACCTTCACGTCGCCAGCGCTCGTGACCAGCGCGGGGGTGAACGGTTTCGGCGGTCAGGTCGCCTCGTGGTCGCCCGCAACGCCGACGAACGGCCAGTGGTTCTGGCGCGCCCGCTCAACCGCGGCGGTCGGCGGGGCGGTAGGCGTGACCGGCCGGTACGCAGCGACGTTCAGCTTCACCCAGGAGGGCGGGGCGGGGATCCCTCGCTCGCTCTACCTGTACGAGAACAAGAGCGTCGAGGCAACAACGATCGCGGCCCGGAGCCTCTACCTGTACGAGAACAAGGCGCTCCAGGCGATCTCCGTCCTGGCCCGAAACCTCTACCTCTACGAGAGTCGCGCGATCCAGGCCCTGGCCGTTCTCGCCCGCAGCCTTTACCTCTACGAAGCGACGCGGGACGGCGAAGTCTTCCCCTGGCTGATGAGGATCGACCCGACCGAGCAGTACGCGGGCGGCCAGGTCGACCTCTACGGCGATGGCTTCGGCGAGCTCGTCGAGGTCGCGGCGGGCGCGACGAGCACCGTCGACTCGACGAACGGCTCGAACGTCGCCGGCAACGCGGTCGATCGGCTCGCCTCGACGTTCTGGGCGTCCAACGGGGGCGCGGGCGCGTGGATCCGCTTCACCTTCGGGGCGCCGAAGAAGATCGTCGCGGTCGCGCTCGAGGGCAGCGGCTCAACGTGGGGCGTGCCGGAGTTCCGCTTCTCCGATGGCGGCGCGAACATCAACGGCGGCAGCGCGGTTCCGCCCGGCGCTCCGGTCGGGACGGAGTACCCGGTCGGGACGACGCGGACGCTCTACGCGCTCCCGGCTCCGCGGACGACGACCTACGTCGAGGTCCGGATCGCGTCAGGCGGGTCCGGGACCCGGGGCCTCTACGAGGTCTGGATCTACGAGGACCTCGACGACCTGGCGGAGACGTCGCGGGTCTGGCTCAACTTCGGTCAGCCGGCGGTGACGGACCTCGGGATCGTGTTCTGGGCGAACCGTTCGCCGAACCTCTACCCGGCGAACAGCGGCGTCCCGATCACGAAGGCGGCGACGGTCACGCTCCCGGCCGCGGCGACCTCGGGCCTGGTCATCGTCCGCGAGGAGACCTGACGTGGCCATCCGGACGTCCGACGGGATCTACCTCGAGGTCCTCCAGTCTGCGCCCGTCGCCGGCGTCCCGATCGAGATCGACGTGTACGGCGGGAACAACATCGCCACGATGCTGGCGACGCTCGAGGGCGCGCAGGCGCCAGCCTTCACCGATCCCTTCGGCGACATCGGCTCAGGCCACTTCCGGATTCCGACCACCGACCCGAAGGCGACGGGCTCGATCATCCGATCGGGCAACTACGTCAAGGTCAAGATCGCCGGCGTCTACCGGTATGCCTTCTTCCTGGAGAACCCGCGGAAGGTCGTCGCCTCGACCGAGAGCGAGGCGGGCGAGTACTGGGACCTCGGCGGCCGCGGCAACATCGCCTACCTCGAGCGCGGCTCGGTGTATCCACCCAGCTGGCCATCGGCCACCGGGACGACCCACGAGTACTCAGGCGTGACCGCCGCCTTCATCCTCGACGAGCTGCTCGCCGCGGCGCGGGATCGCGGCGCGATCCCGCAGCTGACGTGGGACTTCACGCCGACCCGCGATTCCGACAACGCGCCGTGGACCGACTCGCTCACGATGAGCGTGCCGGCAGGGATGAGCCTCCTCGACCTCTGGCGCCAGTTCGTGGGGATGGGCTATGAGTCGGAGATGACGCCGGATCTCCGGCTCCGCTTCTGGAGGGACCGCTCGCGCGACTTCACCGACTCCGTCATCTTCCGAGCGGGCAAGCACATCCGGGGCGAGGTCACGCGAGACGCGCAGGACGCCGGCCTGCGGACGCGGATGCTCGTCCAGGGCGACGGCGGGCGCTTCTTCGAGGTGACCGATCCTGTCCTCGAAGCCGATGCCTTCATCGGCCGGCGCGAGGGGTACCTCAGCTTCACCGCCTCGACCGACCCGACCACGCTCCAGCAGGTCGGCGACAACGCGCTCGCCGAGGTCTCGCTCGCGTCGGACGCGCTGTCGGTCCCGCTCCACCACGGCATCGGGAGCGGCGACTACGAGCCCTACGCCGACTACCGCAACGGCGATTGGGTCGCGCTCGACATCCCGGGCACGTACTCGCTCGCGAAAGTCCGGGTCCGCTCGCTCTCGGTCAAGGCGATCCCTGGCGGGGACTACGAGGTCGACGCCGACTTCAACTCCGTGTCGCTGGAGAACATCGTCCGGCTCAAGCGGATCGTCGATGCGCTCGGCGGCGGCGGATCGGCATCGGGCGTCATCGGATCGACGAGCGGCTCGATCTCGTCCTCGGGCGGCGCCGCGAGCGGCTCGACGGGTCGCGTCGCAGCAGAGCAGGGCGACACCCCGGGCTACCTCTACGACAAGATCGACCCGACGGGGAGCGTCGTGCCGTCTCTGGTCGGCGGGGTCGGAGCTCGGATGGTCCGGCTCACGGGCACGCCACCGGCGCTCGGTGCGCTGACGAACGTCGACCTGACCGGGCTCGTGGACGGCTACCAGCTGACGTGGGACGCCGCCTCCTCGTTGTGGGTGCCCCGAGCGGCCGGCGGAGGAGCGTCCTGGCAGGATCGGATCATCGCTCGAGGGTCGACCGCGAATCCCGCCGACGACGAGTTCAGCGACGGCGTGCTCGCCGCGGCATGGGTGGACGTCGGACCGGCCCATTCCCAGGTCTGGACCGAAGCCGCCGACGTCCTCTCGCTCCTCCACGCGAGCAGCTCGGACACCGGCGGCCAGGGCCAGTTCCATGCGAAGCTCCGACCGGTCCCGGGTGGCTTCGCGGTGGGGAGCGCGATCGAGGCCGGCGTTCGCTCGCTCGGGTCGTCGGGCGGCTATCCGATGGTCGGCCTGATGATGACGAACGGGACCGCCTACTCGAACGCCACCGACTACGTCTACGGCGCGACGTACTCGTCGGGCAACACGACACAGGGCCGTCGCAACGTGACGATCCGGCGCGGGAAGTTCGTGACCGCGGAGTCGGCGGCGACGGATCCCGATCTCGACGCGACCGGAGACGTTGGCATCCACCTGCGCCTCAAGTGGGCCGCGGTGAACACCTGGGAGCTCGCGATCTCACCGGACGCCGTCTCCTGGCTGACGGTCGCGTCGGGGATCGCCTACACGATGACGCCGACCCACATCGGCGTCGCGTTCACGTCCTGGGGGATCGTCGGGAACCGCGTCGCTACCTGGGACTACTTCAGAGTCAGATAGGGAGAGGTCATGGCGTCCAAGACGAAGCCGATCGAGCCGACGATGTCGCAGCTCGCAAAGCGGGCCGTCGACGATCCAGATGACCATGCGTGGCATCGGGAATCAGTTGCGCGCTGGAGTGCGGCGGAGGTAGCCGACCCTGAGACGCCGTTGCTGGCCTACCGATCGCCCGCGCTGCCGGCCTGGTCGGAGAAGGCACCGGGCCACATCAAGCGCGAGCTCCTCGGCCGCTTCCTTCAAGATCGGGACACCCGGGTCGTCCATGACGTCTATCGGGCGACACCGGAGTGCGGGGTCGACGCGATCCGCAACGGGACGTTCTTCCATTTCTGGTCCGAAGTCCTGGCCGATCCCGGCGTGGCCGACGACCTGCCGTGCGCCTACTGCATGGCGCGTTGACGCGGGATCAGATCGTTGACCTGGCCCCGCCGGCCTAATCCTTCTCCCAGCCGAAGTCCTTGAAGCGGAGGGTCTTCGCGTTCTCGGAAATCGTGCGGACGGTGTCCTCGGCGAATCCGTCGTCAGCCGAGTGCTCTGCCTCCACCTGAAGGGTGACCTTCAGGCGCACATCCGTCTGCTGGGCGAGCCGGTCGATGACCTCGTCGACGATCTTCGTGAGCTCAGGGATGGGTCGCCGCGGGTCGCCGAGGCTCACCTCCCCGTGAAACCGCCTGACCCGCCGGACGGGTCCGGGCCCCGGATCGGGGCCCGGCGGCGGCGGCTTCGGCAGTTCGACGCCCGGCAACGGGTCCGGCAGGACCGAGCCATCGACGATGAGGCTCGTGGAGGTGACCGGCGTCTCGGCGATCCGCCCGGCGACGATCCCGCGGTACTCACCGGGGGCCTCCCGAGCGGCGGCGTAGGCGAATGTCTCCGACCGCCACAGGAGGCTCGACGATCCGTCCCGTACGGCACCTTCGAGGACGGAGATGTCCCGCAGGCGGGGCAGGTACGGGTACTGGGCGAACCAGCTCCACAGCTGCTTCAGGCCAAAGGCGTGGTCGGCGGTCCACTTCTCCTTGAGGGCGCCATCGAGCACCAGCCGGAGATTCACGCCGCCGAACTTCGTGATCAGATGCTCCTCGTTGCGGAGCTTGGCGCCGGCGCGGACGGCCAGAGGGTCTGATCCAGACACTTTGACCGGGCGCACCCCCACCTTCGCCAGGGGGTCAGCTTGCTCCGGGACGAGGAGCCACTGGTAGGTCTCAGGAATCCGGGCGCGAGAGGTCTCGTCGGCGCCGTCGCGCTGTGACTCTGCCTGCGTCCGGTCTGACAAGCCGAGATCGAGGCGCCCGGCCTTCCCATCTTCGACGATCGAGTTCCAGGCGAGGTACTCGCGAACCGCCGTCGTTAGTTCGGCGAGCCGTAGGTGATCGGCGGCCAGGAAGATGAGCATGTTCTGGTTCACGCGGGCGCCAGCGCCACGTGAGGCGAGGATTTCGCCGGCTGCGGCGGTCGCCTTCGACACTGCGGCCTTGGCGTCGTGCGCGTACTCGGGCCCCAGCGCAACCAGTGCGACCTCGTCTTCGTCCGGCACGTCCGACCCCGACTTCGGGGACGGGTGGACGCGGGCGAACAGGCCCCGGTCGGCGAGAGCAGTCTTGAGCCGGCGCTCGATCTCCATCTCGACCCGGTCGTCGGCCTGCTGCTCGGCCCGGTCACGGGCGAGCTGGTTGACTGAGGGCTGCGTCGCGTACCAGTAGCGACCGCTGTTCTCGTACAGGTAGGTGGCCTGACTGGCCAGCTTGCGGAGGGCATCGCCGAAGGTCGCCGGGGTCTCGCCGGGCTGGACCGAGCCCAGGAGGATCCGCCGATCGTCGATGCCGCGGTTCGCAGCTGCCGGAAGCGGTGCCGAGCCGAGGAAGATGGTGCGCGCCACTCGACGGGTGGCGGAGTACCGACCGTATGTCCCGGCGTTCTCCCGGTCGAGCCGGAGCGGCAGCGATGACGTGCCATCGACGTCGGTCTCGATGATCGGCTGCCAGCTGTCGTCAAGGTACTGCGTCACTTGAGGGAGAACCATCGTGTCATCGAGCGGGATGGAGGCCGGCCAGATGAGCAGGTTCCCGTCTTGCTTCTCCCACAGCGCATGGACGACCGCGGCCATCAGCTTCAGCACGCCCCGCGTCCGCTGGAATCGCTCGAGCGTCGACCAGTCGTCGAATAGCCGGTCGAAGAGCTCGGGGTGGATCGGGTAGCAGGTCCGCAGGCGCTCGAGGTACGCCTTCTCCTTCGTCTCGGCCGGGAAGCTGCCCTGATGCTGAGCGTACAGCTCGCCGAATCGCTGCACGACCTCATCGCGGCCCTTGATTGCCTCGGGCGTCAGCGGCTCGAAGAGGCGCCGCCGGACGATCTCGAAGGACTCCTGGGCCGCCGCAGGGCGCCATGGCGCGTCCACACGGTGGACGACGTGTTTGAGCGACGCGAGCGCCGTCTGGCCACCTTCGCCGCCGACCTCGATGGCCGAGGAAGGTAGCGACACGACCAGGAGCGCACCCGGGACCTGGTCCACGGCGCCGGTCAGCTGCTGGGCGAATGACAAGGCGGCATCGAACGTGCCCCCCGGAAGATCGTCCTTACCCCACTGCAGCCGGGCATACGTCACCCATTCGTCGATGAGGACGACGACAGGTGCATGAGCAGCAAGAAGCGAGCGGAGAGCATCGGCGCCGGGAGGAACGCCAGTGCGATCTGCTTCCGCGACGGTCGCGAACGCAGCCGCGCCCCCGATGCGCCAGGCGAGCTCGCCCCACAACGTTCGGATCTCCGTCCCGTCGATGATGCGCGGGGTGATCGGCGAGAGCGCCGTCCCGACGATCGCCGCCCTGGTGACTTTCGGGAGCGCCGAAACCTTCGCCTCGGTGATCACGCCTTCGAGCCCCGATAGGCTCGTGAGGGGAGTTGATGGATCGACGAGGTGCCAGAGCGCCAGCATCGAGTGCGTCTTGCCGCCGCCGAACGTTGTCTGGAGATCGACGACGGACTCGCCACCCGTCCCGGTCAATCGCCGCAGTGCGCCGGTCAGGAGGAGCCGCAGGCCCTCGGTGAGATACGTTCGGGCGAAGAACTCACGCGGGTGGACGTACTCTTTGGCGCCCTCACCCCGGGCGACCTGGGCGAGGTCCGCGGCGAACTCCGCTTGGCGGTACCGGCCGGCGGCGACGTCCGGGTGCGGGGTGGCGAGGCTCCGCCAGGGAGATAGTCCCTTGAGCGGCTCGGCGGCGACCGGAGCCGCCGTCGCCGCCTTCTGCTTATCCTTCGCTTGGGCGACCGCGTTCTCCATGAGGATCGTCGCCTTCGCCTTCGCCAGCCCGTCGGCCTGGGGAGCGGCGACCGAGCGCAGGAGCCGCTCGGCGGTGTCGTATGCGCGGTAGACGTCGTCGCCGGTGAACGGCTTCTCGCCAGGATGAGCCCACCGGTTGCGGGTCAAACGCAGCTCTGCGACGTAGTTCTTCTCGGCCATCCCGAGCGTCTTGCCGAGCGTGTCCTGCCAGTGGAACCAGATCGCGTTGAGCAGGAACTGAGGGTCGCTGGGATCGGACGAACCGGTACCAGGGCCCTTCTCCGCCTCGACGATTGAGACCCACGTCGCACCGTAGGCCTTCGAGAACGCCTGCTCCACCACTGGCTTCAGGCCAGCCGCGAGCCCGTCGAGCATGCGACCGATCCGCTCCTTGTTCGTCAGCGCCATCGTGGTCCCCTACTCGAGCCCGAGGCTCGTCTGTGCGGGCTGAGCAGCCCGGGCCGACTCCGCCCCACGGGACAGGTCAGGCCAGGCAACTACTAGGGCGTTGTAAGCCCGGGCCTCGTCGGTCCAGCCCTTGCGCTCGGCAACGTGATACATGCGGTAGGCGAGATCGCGGGCAGTGTCGCCGAGGCCGCCAAGTCGCGCGAGGAGGTCACCCGCAGCCGCTTCGCCGTCAGTCAGGAGCAGATGGGCGAGACGTTGCGTCGCTTCCCAGACTGGGATGCGATTGTCCTTCGTCGGGTCCCAGTTCCCGCTGTACTCGGCGCGCTCGAGAAGCCGGACCCGACCCCGCGATGCAGAGACGATGCCAGCCTCGACGAGCCCCGCGACCGAGCTGTTCTTCGCCTTCGACAGCGTCTCCGCGGTACCGTACGCGGACTCGCCGAGGCCGAACTGCTCGTACCAGGCGATCGCCCAGCGGGTGTCCGAATCGAACTCGCCCTCCTGCTCGGCGAGAATCTCGTCGAGGACCTGGTTGATGAGCGCGAGCGCCGTGCGGACTCGCATCGCCGAGCCGTCGGGCTCGAGCACCTTCGCATAGCGGCTGAAGACAGCCATGCCTGGCCCGATCGATGCCTGCGCGAGATCGACCGGTGCAATGTTCCCATGCTGCAGGGCTCTCATTGCCTCGGGCAACTCCTGCTTGAGCGATGCCACGAAGTCCTTACGAGTCGTGATACCGGCCGCTGCGATGCGCGGGCGACATACGAGGACGATTGATGATGCGAGAGCATTTCGCCCGAACTCCCTGAGCCCGCCTCGCTGCTCGGTGCGCATCGGCCAAGTGCCGTCGACCGCAAGGCCCGACGCCAACAGGC
Organism: Chloroflexota bacterium; assembly: GCA_021825385.1. Classification (GTDB taxonomy): domain Bacteria; phylum Chloroflexota; class Limnocylindria; order Limnocylindrales; family CSP1-4; genus JAKAHU01. The sequence continues at coordinate 21,059 of JAKAHU010000003.1, forward strand.
TCTCAAGCATCGTCTCCCATCCTGTTGAGGCGATTGATCCGTCCCCACTGCTCTCAGATTGACGAAAGGCGTAATAGATCGTGATCGGAAGGCCGTCGGCCGCCTGCGATCGAAGGTTCTCGAAGGTCAGTCGCAGACCCGCTTCGAAGTGCTCCTTCGCTGCCACCTTGCCTCCGAAACGCGCCTGATCAGCGACGAGCTCGGCGGACTTCGGCACGAGGATCGTCGAGAAGAGGTCTGGCCAGGTTGAGCCGAGCGACTGGCGAAGGATGGTGTAGAAGAAGTCGGAGAGGTCAGCGTAGGGAACGTTGTCGTAGTAGGGCGGATCGGTACTCACCAGGACCGGTTCGGGCACTGTCACGATCCGGGCGTCAGCCTGCATCGAGGTGCCAGGGGCACCGCCGGGAAGCAGCCCGACGATCTTCGCGATCTGCTCGAACCCTTGGTGCCAACTGCCGGACGAGTCGCCCAGTGCGTTTGCCTCTGTGTAGTCCCAGACCATCGGTACGACAGGCAGCCCGAACGTCGGGACGAGGGTCAGCCGCTGACGGTTCCATGCACAAACGGACGTGCCGTAGTTGGCGACTTTGTCGATCGCGAAAGCGAGGTAGGTGCGGATCGCCTGTGCGTACGCGAGGGCCCCGCGGCCACCTGCCGATAGGGATTGGTCGTCCCCCTCCAGCCCGGCCGCCTCGGCGTCGCGCGCCACTCGAGCCTCTACCTCGTCGAGTAGCCCGATGAGAGTCTCGAGGACCGCTGCCTGTCGCCGTGTAAAGAGGTCCCGGAACTGGCTGAGCCCATATCGAGGTGGCGCCATGTACTGCGGGTGGGTCGACATGTCGATCGCCGGTCCCCAGTCGGATTGGACAGCCAGCGCAATGCGCTCCTGCTCCTCGTCTCCAGCGACATAGACTCGCCCGCTCCGACTGTCGGCGACAACAGCAACCACCCGATGCCCAACTCGGCCTTTCATCGCTTCCGCCTTGACGTGATCGAGCGGGATCGACGCCGAGCAGACGACGCACCGACCGTTACCTCGAAGCATCGTGGGCTCGGGTGCGGTACCCGAACCGTGTCGGATGCGGAATGACACCGTGCGGTCCTGCCGATCGACAATCGGCTCGACCCAGACCCGGCGCCGAGCGGTGGTCTCAAGCTCGAATGACTTCAGGAGGGGCGCAGCAGCGCCGCACGCAGGGTTCGGGCACCGAACGGTTCGGGCCCACAGCCACGCGATGACGGTAGCGTCGCGGCTCCCCGAACCTTCGGGAGCCGCGACGGTCGGGTACATCGAACCAGCGCGCCGCCGCGCCTCGTCGTTCATCCAAGTTCCATACCGGCGGATGTCCTCGGCCAGCCCGGCGGCGCCTCGCCAAGCACCCGTCCCGCCCACTCCCGCACGCGCGCCGGAATGGACCGGAGGGCGGCCAGAGAACCGCGACGGGATATCGATCTCCGCTCGCGTGATCAACACAGCCACAGGGTTCAGGTCGGAGGCGTACGCCGTCAGACCGAGCCGCTGCGCCTCCAGCGGGATCGAGCCACCACCGGCGAATGGGTCCAGCACCGCTGGCGGGTGCCCGCCGGTCGAACGGCGAATCTCGCGCCTCGCGTCCTCGAGCACCGATTCGACACCGGTGTTCTCCCATTGGACGAGTTGCTCTATGAGGCCGAACAGTCGCCGCCTCTCATCCTCCTGCGATTTGAGAGTTGGGAAGCGGTCGGGGTCAGCAGACGGGTCATCGACGAGGCTCGCAAAGATCACGGCGCGAGCAGTTGCCAGGGGCCGACGCGCCCACCAGAGATGGAGACTGCTTGGATGACCGGTGTGGATTGCCTTCTCGCGCGCCGATGCGATGTTGATCGCCTCGAGCGGCAAGGCGAACTCGATCAGCTTGCGCCTCGGTCGGTCGCTCACGCTGAAACCTCCACTACTTCTCCCTGGGCAAGTAGGTCCTTGATCGAGTAGTTCACCGACGTCGCCGCGGGGTCCGGTGCCAGCGAGAAGGGGCTGCGCAGGTAGATGGGCTCGGCGACTCGCTCACCGTCCACGCTGACGATCGCGAGATACCACCGGTCAGGCACATTGAGGCACTTCCCGATCTCGTTTCGAGTCACCGTAACCGTCGTGGCGCCCTCTGCTCGACCCTTCACCTCGATGAGGCGGAGCCGGCCGCCGGGCTCGCGGGACTCGACGTCCCAGCCGTACTTGCGGTCGCCGACGTCCTCGGGGAGGCGTCCGGCCGCCCGCTCAGCAGCCATGACCGCGGCCATCGCGAGGCGCTCGATACGTTTGGTCTCGCGGGCGAACAGCTCGGGTTCGGACGGAGCTGTGCCGGTCAGCCGATCCAGGAGGCCCCGCGGAACGACGATCGCCCCGCCGACGACGACCGGCGGGAGCGCCTGCACCTGGGCTTCCAGGTCGAGCTCGCGCATCCGAGACCGAAGGCGATCAGCGAGATCATCAGCGCGCTGGCGGGCGACACTGCTCGCGAGGCGGGTTTGCTTACCGGCTCGCTCCTGCTCGCGCAGGCGGGCGTACTGGCCATCCCAATAGTTGATCTCGTAGGTCAGGCGGGCGTGGACCTCGCGTCGGGTTCGCTCGATCCGGTCGAGGGTGCGCTCGCGGACCTCTGCGAGGTGGGAGCGGGCGAGGCGCTCAATGGCATAGCCCGTGGCGCGGGCCTCGAGCGTCGTGCCGACGAGCCATGCGGCGGCGTCGATCGTTGGCCCAACGAGGGCACGCTCCTCGTCTGCGCACGGTCGGTAGTCGAGGTAGGGCGCAGCTCCGGCGCCGCCGGCATCGACCTCCCCGAGCTCCACGAACTCGAGGCGACGGCTCACGACGGTCGGGTGCCCGTCGCGGGTGGGTCGCCCGTCGACGATCGCGTGTTCGAGATAGACCAGGGCTCGGATCGAGTCAGACGGATCGGTCTCGTCGATCAGCAGAGCACCGCGGCGGAGGAGCTCGCGATGGTCCTGGAGGACGAGGTCGATCGTCGCTTCCAGGAGCGGGTGGCCGGGGCAGACGAACTCGGCGAGCGGGAACCCGACGACCGCGACCCGGTCCTTCTCGAACGCGATCCGCTCATACGCGCCGAGGACCCCGGGGCGCATCGCGGCCTCTCGTGCCCGATCCCGGATCCGTCCGGGGACCTTCGTCAGCTCGTAGCGTCCTGGCTCGCGCTCACGGACCTGGCCGCCGAGGCGCCGGTACGCCAGGAGGAAGAAGTCGCGGACGTAGTGCGGCTGGAGCCGGTTCGCCTCGGCGCGTTCGAGATCGTCGCGAACCGCGGCGACCTTGGTCGTGTCGAGGAGGTTGGCACCGAGGGCACGTGTCGCGAGGAGGGCACGGAGGTGCTCGACGTCCAGGGCCTCGTCAATGACCCGTGTCATCTGGGTCCGGACCTCAGGGCTGTCGCCCAGGCGGATCGCCTCGATGAGGAGCTGGCGGAGCGGCTTGCCCTCGAACGTGACTTCCCCGAGAACATCGAACACGGTGCCCCCGAGGGCCTCCGTCTGGACGGCGATCTTCTGGAGCAGCCGGGCGTAGACGTCGCCCTCGCGGGTCTTGTCTGCAACCAGGTTCCACAGGTGGCACGGCTCGGTCTGGCCGATCCGGTGGATCCGCCCGAACCGCTGCTCGATCCTGTTGGGGTTCCAGGGCAGGTCGTAGTTGACCATCAGGTGGGCGCGCTGGAGGTTGATGCCCTCGCCCGCCGCATCGGTCGCGACGAGGACGACGACCGCGGGATCGTTCTTGAATGCAGACTCCGCTGCGCGCCGCTGGTCGCGCGGCAGCCCACCATGGATCGCGACGATGGCCTCCGGCCGCCCGAGGAAGGTGCCGATCCGCTCAACGAGATAGTCGAGCGTGTCACGGTGCTCCGTGAAGACGATGAGCTTGCGCCTCCCACCGCCGGCATCGCGCATCTCGGGCGCCTCCTGGAGGAGCGTCGAGAGCTCGGTCCACTTCGTGTCCGTGCCGAGCTTCCGGACCTGTGCGGCGAGGGCCTCGAGCTCCTTGAGCCGTTCGATCTCGAGACGGAGCTCCGCGATCGTGCTGGCGGCAGTGGCGAGATCGACCGCGGTCTCCTCGGCCGCCTCGGCCTCCTCCGCGGTCGCCTCGTCATCATCGATCTCCTCGATGTCGGCGATCGTGATCGCGTTGAGGTCCGGCTGACTGATCCGGGCCTGGGCGCCGTCCCGCTGCAGCAGGGTCTCGGCGAGCGTTCGCTCCAAGCGGGCCAGACGACGCTTGAGCGACATATGGATCGCCGCGGGCGATGACGCGAGGCGGCGCTGGAGGACCATGAGCGCGAAGCCGACGATCAGCCCCCGCTTGCCCTCGCCCTCCGCCTTGAGCCGCTCGGCCCGGTTCATCTCCTCGCGGACGTAGGTGGTGACCTGCTCGTAGAGGGCGGCCTCGGGCCCGGACAGGTCGTAGGGCACCACGTAGGCGTACCGGGGCGGGAAGAGCGCCGTCCCGTCGAACTTGACGAGCTGCTCCTTCATCAGCCGGCGCATGAGCTCGCCCGGGTCCGATACCGGCGGGGCTGCGTCGGACGCCTTGCGCTTGTGCCCCGCAAACCGGTCGGGGTCGAGCAGGCTCATGAACAGCTCGAAGTCCTCCTCCTTGCCGTTGTGCGGCGTCGCGGTCAGGAGGAGGAAGTGCCGGGTGTGGGGCTTGACCCGCTCTGCGAGGAGGCGCCGCTTGGTCTTCTTGACCTCGCCCGAGAACAGCTGGGCGGAGAGCTTGTGGGCCTCGTCGAAGACGATGAGGTCCCAGTCGGGAGCGTTGTCGAGGATGAGCTGGAGGTCCTCGTCTCGGCTGAGCTTGTCCAGGCGGGCGATCAGCAGATCGCTGTCGGCGAACGGGTTGCCCGACGCCGAGCCCTCGATCCGATCGCGGGTGAGGAGCGTGAAGTCGAGGTGGAACTTCTCAGCCAGCTCGGCCTGCCACTGCTCGACGAGGGAGCCCGGGGTGACGATGAGGCAGCGCCGGAGGTCGCCCCGGACGATGAGCTCGCGGATGAACAGCCCGGTCATGATCGTCTTGCCGGCGCCCGGGTCGTCGGCCAGGAGGAAGCTCAGCGGCTGGCGGGGCAGCATCGCCTCGTAGACGGCGGTGATCTGGTGCGGTAGCGGCTCGACGAGGCTCGTGCTGACCGCGACGTACGGGTCGAACAGGTAGGCGAGGTCGATCCGCTTCGCCTCGCTGGCCAGCTTGAAGGCTTCCCCATCGCCATCGAAGGCCCAGGGCTTTCCCTCTTCGACGATCGCCAGGCGCGGCTCGTCCTCGCGGTAGACGAGGCGCTCGGCCACGGCACCGTCGGCGGTCCGGTAGGTCAGCGTCAGGACCTCTGAGCCGTGCCAGCTGACATCAACCACCGTGACGGCGTGATCAGGCGTGACGCCCGCGATGAGAGCGCCCTTCGTCAAATCCTCGAGGCGCGCGATGGTTGTCCTCCAGTCCAGCCCGGGTCGCCCGGTTCACGCAGCGTCCCGCTCACGCGCACCACGTGCGTCGCCACGAACGATACCCGTTCGCCGTGCCATCTCGGCTGTCATCGAGTCCAGCCGGGCATCGGGCACGTCAGGCGCGGGCCTCGACGGGGCGGTCGACGAGCTGTACGTCGTCGGCCGGCCAGGGGAGCCCTTCTGGCAGATCGGCTTCATCGCTGGCCGCTGCCCACTCTTCCCGCGAGCAGACCCACACCACCGGGAAGTCGCGGCCCATCTCGACCCCGGTGAGGGCCACCCGCTCCAATAGGTCACCGAAAGCCGTCCGGACCGTCACGGCATCGCCGCGCTTGATCTCCATTGGCCACCTCCTGACTCCCACACTATGTACAACACCAAACATCCTCTGGCGTGACGCTGCTCTCCGGCTCATCGTTGACCAGATGTGGCATAGGGGGTTGTGTTGTGGCGCGGGTTGGTGGCATAATGGCGGCGGCTCGCTCGAGCCGTAGCCGTAGCCATTAGGAGCAGGTGATGACCGACGAGAGCATCAAGCGCTACGCGCCCTATCTGGCGTGGCGCACGTTCTTCAACTTGATCCTGCAGCTCGACGAGAAGGGGCTTCCGACCCGGATCGACCGGAGCTTCCTCAGCCAGCGGTCCGGCGTCGATCAGGGCTATCTCATCGCCACCCTCAAGGCGTTCGCCATGATCGCCGACGATGGGACCGTCCTCCAGCCCTTGAAGGACCTCGTCGCGGACCGGGACGGGCGCCAGGCGCTCGTTGCCGCCGTCCTCCGGGCCCACTACCCGGAGGTGTTCGCGCTGCCCTCGAACGCGACCCAGGCGGAGTTGGACGAGGTGTTCCGCGACGTCTTCGCCCAGACGGGCGCGACGCTGCGCAAGGCGCAGACCTTCCTGCTCCACGGCGCGGCATTCGCCGGTCTCAAGTTGAGCCCGTACTTCAAGACGCCTCGCGGCGTCCCGGGAGCGCCGGGCACGAGGCGGCCGCGGAGACGGGCAGCGCAGCGCGGTTCAGCTGCCGCCACGGCGACGGTCACCCCGGTCACGGTCACCACTGACGCACCTGCCGTCCTGCACCCCGAGGCGAACGCCGACGAGATGAGGCTCCGGTACTTCGAGGTCCTGCTCAAGAAGGTCGATTCGGCCGATGAAACGGACACCGACCTCCTGGACCGGATCGAGCGCCTGATCGGCGTGGACCGACCTGGAGCGCCGACGGTGGCGGGTCGGCGCCCCCAGACGGAAGCCACCGGCGAGGACGCCGACGAACACCCCGCCGAGGCGTGACCATCGCCTGACCAGCATCTCCGTCACCCGGGCATCCGATGAGGCATCCCGACCCGTTGATCATGTCGGCGGACATCGCCCGGGTGGCGTCCGAGCGTCCTGACCTTGGCGAGGAGCTGGTCCAGGCGCTCTACAACTACTTCGTCTTCATCGAGGGTCGGCAACCTACGCTCGACCAGTTCCGGGATTATGTCGACCGCCTGTCCAGCCTTGATGAGCGCGCGATCCGCCTACGCCTCGGCCTTGGGCTCCGGTCCGCCAAACGGCGGCGCGACCGCCAGGCCGAGCCGGGCGGGAGGGTGACTGTCGAGAGCCGTGCCGCGGCCAGGAGCGCTGACCATCACGGAGCGGTCCGTGGGCCCGGACGGACCGAGCTCGACGGCGCAGAACGTGGCGAGCAGACTCGCGAGCGCAGCGGCATTGAGCAGGCACGGTCGAAAGGCGGATCTCCGCCCGGCTGGGGACTGACCAGGGACAACATCGTCGACGCGGCGATCGAGCATCGCGAACCCGATGGGACCTGGCCGACCCAGGCAACCGTGAGCTTGGAGCTCGGGAAGGACGAGGGGGGCCGGCGCATACGCCAGGTCCAAGGCCCACGCGGCTGGGCGGGCATCCTGGAGGACGCCGAGGCCAGGCTGGCCAACCGGTAGGAAACCCCGGCGCCGGAGCCATTGCCAGTTTCCTACCTCGTCGTCACGACACCAACCCGGCACTGTCGGCTCATGGACGCGATCGTGAACCGGCGCCGCTGGCCCCGCCTGGTGCTGATACTGCCGCCAGACGCTAACGACGCGCTGACAGCGATGGCTCGTGAGCACTTCCGCGACCGCAAGCGGGAGGCGCTCCGGCTCGTCCTCGAGGGGATCGCGCGTGAGGACGACACCGCGATGCCGGACCGCTCGCCGCAAGAGTCGGCCGACGAATGAGGGCCCTTCTCGAGAGCGCCCTCTGCATGGCGGCCACCGGCTGGGGGGTGATCCCGTTGCACACCCCGATCGACGGCACCTGTGATTGCCATCGGCCCGACTGCTCCTCGGCCGGCAAGCATCCCCGGACGAAGAACGGCCTCAGCGACGCGACCACGGACGCCGATCAGATCCGCAAGTGGTGGGGCATGTGGCCCACGGCGAACATCGGCGCGGTTGTCCCGGACGGCTTCGTCGTGGTCGACGTGGACGTGGCGGATCTCGCCACGGTCTTCCGGAGCGATGAGCTGCCGAGAACGGCGATGTCGAGGACAGGCCGGGGCCGGCACCTGATCTACCGCACGACCACGGCGATCCGGCCCAAGGTCGGCGTCAGGGAGCACGTCGACCTCCGGGGGCCCGGCTCCTACATCGTCGTCCCGCACTCACTCCACATCAGCAACGTGCGCTACGAGTGGATCGTCCCGATCGAGGCCGGGATCGCGGACACACCGGCGTGGGTCGCCGAGACAGCCCGATCACCTCGGACGGCTGGCGACCACCCCGAGGATTCGGACGCCATCCCCGACGGTCAGCGGAACGCGACGCTGACCTCGCTGGCGGGCACGATGCGGCGCCGGGGCATGACCGCCGCCGAGATCGAGGCCGCGCTGCTGGCGGTGAACGCCGGCCGCTGTCGACCGCCCCTGCCAGATGACGCGGTCCGGGGCATCGCCTCCAGTGTCGGGCGCTACCCGCCGGGCGACGGGCGGACCTCCCCGCCGCCAGCCGCCGACGATCACGACGACGGTGATCCTGCCGCGACCGATGACCGCGACGGCGCGCCCGAGGTGGAGTCTGGCGATCCGGGCCCCGCCGAGCCCGCGGCAGGCGGGAAGCGATCCCAGGCGACCATGATCCTGGACCTCGCGGCGGACGTCGAGTTCTTCCACACCGCGGACGACGTCGCCTACGCTCGCATCGAGCGCGAAGGCCATCACGAGGTATGGCCGCTTGGATCGAAGGCCCTTCGAGCGTGGCTGTCCCGCCAATTCCACATGGAATATGGGCGAGCCGCCGGCGGCCAGGCGCTGCGCGATGCTCTCGACGTCCTGATGGGCCGGGCGCTCTTCGAGGGGCTCGAGTGCCCGGTGTACGTCCGGGTCGCTGGTGATGGCCCCGACATCTACCTCGACCTGGGCGACCCGCTCTGGCAGGCGATCAGGATCACGGCCACCGGCTGGGACCTCGTCGCCGACCCGCCCGTGCGCTTCCGCCGCCCGAAAGGTCTGCTCCGCCTGCCCGTGCCCGTCCGGGGAGGCACCGTGGATCAGCTCCGTCGATTCGTGAACGTCCGGGATGACGACCAGGACAACCAGTGGCGCCTGTTCCTCGGCTGTCTCGTCGCGGCGTTCCGGCCGAACGGTCCGTATCCGATCCTCGCCCTCAACGGCGAGCACGGCTCGGCCAAGTCCACCACAGCGAAGATCCACCGTCGCCTGATCGACCCCAACAAAAGCGTCACCCGCGCCACGCCGCGTGATGAGCGAGATCTGGCGATCGCGGCGACCAACGGCGCCGTCATCTCCCTCGACAATCTCTCGACCGTCTCGGACTGGCTGAGCGACACGCTCTGCCGGGTCTCGACCGGGCTGGGCTTCAGCACCCGCACCCTCTACGAGAACGACGAGGAGACGCTGTTCGACGCCTGCCGCCCGATCGTCATCAACGGCATCGGCGTCCTGGGCACGCGCAGCGATCTGCTCGACCGCACGATCGAGCTCGAACTGCCCCGGATCCCGGACGATCGCCGCCAGGACGAGGCCCAGTTCTGGGCCGCGTTCGATCGCGAGCAGCCGTCGATCCTCGGCGCGCTCCTGGACGCGGTGTCGGGCGCCATCGGTCAGCTCGATGCGGTCAAGCTCGAGCGGGCGCCCAGGATGGCCGACTTCGCCCGCTGGGTCGTGGCAGCCGAACCGGCGCTGGGGTGGCCCCCCGGCTCGTTCCTGAAGGCGTACACGGGCAACCGAGACGCGATCCACGAGATCGCCCTCGACGCGGCGGTGATCGTCGCGCCGATGCGCACGATGCTGGAATCGGGCGAGTTCGTGGGGACCGCGACGGAACTCCTCGACCGCCTCGCGGGCATCGTGGGCGAGCCGGCCACGCGGCGCAAAGGCTGGCCCGGGAACGCGACGTCGCTCTCGCGGGAGCTCGCCCGCATCGCGCCCAACCTCCGCTCGGTCGGGATCGAGGTTGAGAAGCGTCGCGAGTCGCACGGGCGCCGCCTGATCGCCATCCGCGAGGTCCCGGAAACGTCGTCACCCGCGTCACCGCCGTCACCGGCCTCGGGCGCAGGTGACGCAACAGCGCCGGAAGGTGACGGGACGGGTCTGTGGGGTGAGGCGAGCGTCACCGAGGATCGTGCTCGCGGTGACGACGGTGACGCTGGTGACGCTCCTCTGCCTACTCCGGCGCCTGACGACCTGGACGTCGTCCATGCCGCGATGCGGATCTTCGGCGACGACATGACCGACGAGTCGGCAGCACGCCTCAGGACCGTGGTCGATGGCACGGATGGCTACGAGTGGGGCGGGCTCGCGTGACCGCCCAGGCGCTGCCACCCGTGGGGCACGATCCGCTCATCGTCGCCCTCGCCCGCTACGTCGAGGCGCTCCATCGGCGCTATCCCGACGGCCCCGACCAGCTACGCCGGGAGGGACTTGACGCCAGAGCAAAGGTGTCCGAGATGGTCACGATCCAGAAGGTCACGGCAGCGTGAAGCGCCTTCCCCGCTCGCTCGACGAGATCGGCGGTCTACGGGCGGCCCGCTGGATTCGGGAGTCGACGGCCGGCCAGTACGACCGGTACGGCCCGGCGAGCCAGCGCGAGCAGCAGGACCGGTTCATCGAACGCCACGGCCTCGTCGACACCGGGCTCGTCTACCAGGTCGCGCACAGCGGTCGGACCGTCTGGCGCTCGGCGACGATGGCCACGATGGTCGACGATCTCCGGGCCGGCCGTTTCGACCTCCTCCTGACCGGCTATTCGGACCGCTGGCAGCGCAACCTGCGCCGGACCCTCGAGCTCCTTGAGGACGAGCTGCACCCGAATGGGGTCGCCCTCGTCATGTGCGACCGGAAGATCCTGAGCTCCGACCCCTCCGACTGGGACGAGCTGATCTCGGAGGCCGCCGGCGCGGAGAAGTACAGCCGTCGGCTCTCGGAGCGCATCACCGAGGGCTACGCCGCCAAGTTCGACCAGGAGCACGACCCGGGTGGCCATGCCGCCCTCGGCTTCCGGCGCCTGCCGGAGCCGCCGCACACCCTCGAGATCGACCCCGACCGCATGCCCGTCGTTGTGGGCCTGTTCGAGCAGTACGCGCTGGGCAACGTGAGCGCGGTGCAGCTCGAGGCAGAGACCGGGCTCGCCGCGACACGCATCCGGATGATCCTCATGAACCCGCTCTACAACGGCTGGATCCGGCGGCACCGCGGCACGAACGAGACGCGCCGACCGGCACCATGGCGGGCAGCACCCCCCGTCTCCGACGAGCTCTGGGCGCGGGTGGAGGAGGTCCGACGTGCCAAGACCCGCGGCGGAGGACCGAAGAACTGGGATCGTGTCGACCTGCTGGGCGGCCTCCTTGAATGCGTGTGCGGTCGCCAACTGCGGAACGACGGAACGTTCGCCGATGGCCGCCACCGCAAGCACCACGCCAACCCGTGCGAGGCCTGGGGCCGTAAGGCCCGCCTCGGCGACGCGACCTGGGAGACGCCTGTGCTGGCCCAGGTCGCCGGCATCGCGCTCGACGACGTCACTCTCGCATCGGTCGTCGCGGCGCTCGGGTCGAACCAGCAGCCGGTCGCGATCGACCGGGCGCGGATCGAGCGGCAGATCCGCGAGCTGGCGCTGGAGCACGCTGGCGGCCTGCTCGGCGACGACACCTACCTGACGCGCCTCAAGGCACTCCGCGAGCAGCGGGACGCCATCGTGGAGCGAACGGCGGCGGGCCTACCCGGCCATCGCGCAGTCGAGTGGCTGCGCGCCCTCGGCGAGTCCTTGCAGACCGCAGACGTACCGAAGGAGAAGGCAGATCTGATGCACGCCATCTACGAGCGGATCACGGTCGCGGGCCCCGAGATCGTGGGTGTCCGGCTGACCGGGGCGGCCTACGCGCACGGATTGGCGCTGGCGCTGCCCGAAAAGGTTGAAATGGCGCGCCCGACAGGATTCGAACCTGCGACCTTCGGCTCCGGAGGCCGACGCTCTATCCGCTGAGCTACAGGCGCGCGAGCCACGATGATAGCGGTCGAGCGTCAAGGGAGCTTCGGCTTCCGGCCTGGCGCTCCGCCTGGCCCCGTCCGCGAAGCTCGCGATCACGCCCCGGAAACGTCGAAGCGGCTCCCGAGGGAGCCGCTTCGCTGCTGTCCCGGTGAAGCGGGCCCGTTGCCGGACCTCTTCTGCCACGTTCCAGGGGCATCTATCACGCCGGCTGCACCGGCTACCCTGACCCAACCTACCCATGACCCTGCAACTGGGGCAGCGGTCGCTCGCGCGACTGGCAGGAGTGTAGCCGACGCCCCTCTCCGACTCAAGGGTTTCCGTGGGTTTGCTGGTTAATATTCCGCAACCTTCGGGGCGGGTCGTCCGCAACCTCCAGGTCGCCCGCGGGCTCGGGGCGGGGCCGGGCTCGCCGCGGCTCACTCCTGGTGGACCCTCACCGACGTCATCGTGACCGGCTGGCTCGGGAAGTCGCGGGCGTCGCGCGGCGCAGTCGCGATCGTGTCGACGACCTCGAGGCCCGAGAGGACCTTCCCGAAGACCGTGTAGCTCTTCGGCAGCTTCCCGCGGAGGTCAGCGTGGCAGATGAAGAACTGCGAGCCGTTCGTGTTCGGGCCGGCGTTCGCCATGGCGAGGGCGCCACGCTCGTAGTCGCCGGCGAACGGCTCGTCCGCGAAGCGGTAGCCGGGCCCGCCCGTGCCGACGCGGCCCCGGTTGCGGATCTCGCCCTTCTCGTCGACGCGCCCGAACTCGCCGTCGCCGCCCTGGATCACGAAGCCGGGGATGACCCGGTGGAAGATGACGCCGTCGTAGAAGCCCTCCTTGGCGAGCTTCGCGAAGTTCGCCGCCGCCTTCGGGGCGTCGGCATCGGCGAGCTCGACGACGATGTCGCCCGCCGTGGTCGCGATCGTGGCCTTCGTCATGGATGCCTCCTTCGGTGGCCGCCGGGCACGCCGCGCCCGCGGCGCTCGGTCAGGGACGGCTGACCGTCGCCTTCGTGACGGCGACGGGCTCGAGCGCCTGGTTCGCCGGCGTGCCGGAGTTCGGCATCGCCGCGATCGCGTCGACGACGTCCATCCCCGAGGAGACGGTACCGAGGATCGCGTACGTGTTGGCCGACTCGAGCGCCGGTCGGGCCTGGTCGTCGAGCACGATGAAGAACTGGCTGCCCTCGGAGTTCGGCGCCGGGGTCCGGGCCATCGCGACCGTCCCGCGGCCGTACGGCGTCGTCACCGGGTCGTCCGTGATCGTGTACCCGGGCCCGCCGGTCCCCACGAGGCTGGCGTCGACGTTCGGCTTCCGGCCGTACTCGCCGTCGCCGCCCTGGATGACGAAGCCCGGGACGAGCCGGTGGAAGACGACGCCGTCGTAGAACCCGCACGCGGCGAGTGCCACGAAGTTCCCGGTCGCGTTCGGGGCGAGGGAGCCCTTCACGTCGATGACGATCGTCCCCTTCTCCGTCTCGAGCGTCACCTTCGCGGTCGCGTCGGCTGCGAGCGGCGGCGGGGCGCTCGTCGGGCAGCCGGCGGGGATCCCGCCGGCCGGGCTGGCCGGCGCCGAGGCGGGGGCGCTCGCAGGGGGCGAGGCGGGCGTCCCGGACGGCGAGCCGGCCGGCTGGATCGGCGAGGCGCTCGAGCCGCACGCGGCGGCGAGGAGCGCGGTGGCCGCGGCGAGCGCGGCGAGGCGGCGGGCGGGTGCGAGGGTCATGCGGCGGCCTCCAGGGCGGCGGGGTACGCGATGCGGCCGGTGAGGAGCGCCTCCCCGAGGACGACGCCGGCCGCGCCGGCATCGCGGAGGCGCCGGATCCCGGCAAGGTCGACGACGCCGCCGGCGACGAGGACCTCGAGATCGAGGTCCCGGGCCAGGCGGCCGACGAGCGCGGCGTCCACCGCGCCGCCGTGGGAGAGGACGAGACGGCGGACGCCGAGCCCGGCGAGGTCGGAGGCGACGTCGTCGACGGCGGGGCGCCTCCCGTCGCGCCACGGGAACGCGGCGAGGCGCTCCGGTCGCGGGTCGAGCCCGACCGCCAGCCAGTCGCCGGCGACGGCGAGGCAGGCGCGGAGCGTCGGCGGGTCGTCGGCCATCGCCATCGGGACGACGACGCGGGTCGCACCCGCGGCGAAGGCGAGGCGGACCTGGTCCGGGCCGTCGACCCCGCCGGCGAGCTGGAGCGGCACCGCGACGCGCGCCGCGATCCGCCCGACGACGTCGAGGCTCGCCGGGCGGCCCTGCCGGGCGCCGTCGTGGTCGACGAGGTGGACGACTCGGGCGCCCTGCTCGACGAAGCGCACGGCGATCAACTCGGGACGGTCCGTGGGGGCGCCGACCCCCGCGGCCGCCCCCGGCCAGAAGACGATCCGGGAGCGGCCCGCGGACAGGTCGAGCGACGGGATGACGAGCACGCGGCGGGCCGGCCTCAGGGCCGCGGCGCGCCGGCGGCGGCAGCGGCTGCCCAGGCGCCTGTCGCCTCCGCCGCCTCGGCGCCACGCGCGGGGCGGGTGCCGGCGGTCTCCGCGAGCGCCTCCCGCGCGGCCGCGATCGTCGCCTCCACGTCCGCCCGCTCGATCCCGTAGTGGGTCACGGCCCGG
>JAKAHU010000163.1 GCA_021825385.1 Chloroflexota bacterium
TTCCGATCGTGGCCGGGATCATCCTCTACTACCTGAACACGCCGGACGTTCGCAAGGCGTTCGGTGCCCCGGAGACCGGGTTCCCGTTTGTCGGCGAGATCGGCAAGAAGTAGCCGGCTCGGACACCAAGAAGGGGGTCGGGTGCCCGACCCCCTCGTCAGGGCTTGCGCTCGAGGATCGGTCGAGCCTTCTCCGGGTTGTCGACCACGAACGCGAACATCGCCCGGTCCCCCCACCGGCCGAGGAACAGGTGGCCGTAGATGTTCACGCCCTCGTCGGCGAGCGCCCGGGCGATCCGGGCCATCCCGCCCGGCCGGTCGTCGACCTCGGCGATGATCGACTCGCCCTCGATGAACGTGTAGCCGCCCTCCTCGAGGACCGCCCGGGTGGTGTCGTCGTCGGCGGTGGTCATGATGATGTGACCGGTCTCACCGATCCCGCCCCCACCGATCGCCCGCAGGTCGACGCCGCGCGCCGCGAGCGCCTCGGCCAGGGTGGCCAGCCCGCCCGGCCGGTTCGAGAGCTGGACGACGAACTGCCTGGACATCCGATCCTCCTGCTCCCCGTGCTGCCTGGCCCGGCCCGCGAACCCCGAACGGCATCCCGCCGGGATCGGATTGTAGCGGCTCGGGCGGCGCGACCGCGACCGGCGCGACGGCCACCCGCGCCGGCGGTACGCTGATGGCGATGTCGACACCCGAACCCGCCTCCCGACCGACCGGTGAACCCCTGGCCCTGATCCGCGCCACCGCCGCGGACCTCCCGCCGGCGGTGGCGGACGCCCTGGCCAACCCACCGGACGGTCGCCGGATCACCGTCCGGGCCGCCGGGATCACGTTCTCCGCCCTCGACTGGCCGGCGGGCGCCGGTGCGCTCGCTCCGCCAGCCGGGACCACGGCCGGGCACACGGCCGAGCACACGGCCGCGCGCCCCGTCACGAACGGGAGCAACCCCCTCCTGCTCATCCACGGCGTCACCTCCTCGGCCCGCACCTGGTGGCGGGTCGGCCCGGCGCTCGCCGCTGGCGGCTGGCACGTGGTCGCTCCCGACCTGCCGGGCCACGGCCGGACGAACGCCTGGCACGGACGGCACCGCTTCGCCGAAACGGCCGAGGAGGTCGCCGCGTTCGCCCGGGCCGCCGGACTGACGGGCGCCGGTGACGACGCCCTGGCGGTGATCGGACACAGCTGGGGCGCGATGGTCGCGGCGCATCTGCCCTCGGTTGGCCTCGTCCCGGGCCGGATCGTCCTGCTCGACCCGCCGGTGATGACCCCGGACCAGTTCCGGGCGATGGCCGCCGACCCGGTCGAGCGCCGCTACGAGACGCTCGCCGAGGCGCTGGCGGCGATCGGCGCCGCCTACCCCGCCTGGCACCCGGACGACATCCTGGCCAAGGCCGAGGGCCTCACCGAAGTCGACGAGGCGGCGGCCCGGGCGATCCTGACCGGCAACGAGTGGGACGCCGGGCTCGGGGCGCTCGCCCACCCGGCCGCGGCCGGCGTCCCGATCCGGGTCGTGCGCGGGGAACCCGGCCAGGGCGGTCTCCTCCCCGATGCCTGGCTGCCCGAGGTCACCCGGCGGATCGGCGAGGACCACCTCCTGACGATCGCCGGCGCTCCGCACTCGCCCCAGCGGACTCACCCCGAGGCGACGATGCTCGCCCTCCTGCTCGCGCTCGGCGCCGGACGGCCGAGGTCAGCCGCTCGCTGACGAACCGGCGCCAGCCGACCGTCAGCTCGACCCGAGCGCGGCTCGGCGCAACTCGATCGCGCGCCGGAAGACCTCCAGGTAGCGCGGCGCCGACGACGAACGCCAGTCGAAATCGACCGCCATGCCGCGCTCGAGCAGGGTCTGCCAGGGCTCGCCGCCGGCCCGCCGCAGCTCGATCGCGCGCCGGCACGCCGCCAGGAGCGCCTCGGGTGTCGGCTCATCGAACACGAACCCGGTCCCCCGTCCCGGCTGCTCGTCGACGTCGACCACCGTGTCGGCCAGGCCGCCGGTCCGACGCACGATCGGCGGCGTCCCGTACCGGAGCGCGATCATCTGGCCCTGGCCGCACGGCTCGAAGCGGGAGGGCATGACGAACAGGTCGGCCCCGGCGTAGATCCGGCGGGCCATCTCGCGGTCGAAGCGCTCGATGAGCGCCACGCGAGCGGGGTGCGCGGCCGCCACCCGGCGCAGCGGCTCGGCCAGCTCGTGGTCGCCGCTGCCCTGGATCACGAGCCGGGCACCAAGGCCCAGCAGCCGCTCGGCCGCCCCGGCGATCAGGTCGAAGCCCTTCTGCGGGTCGAGCCGGCCGATCGCGCCGAGGACCGGCCCGCCGTCGTCCGGGTCGAAGCCAACCCGCTCGAGCAGATCGACCCGGCAGGCCGCCTTGCCGCTCCGATCGGCCCGTGAGTAGGGGGCGGCCAGCACCGGATCTCGAGCGGGATCCCAGAGGTCGGTGTCGAGGCCGTTCAGGATGCCCAGGAAGCGATCGCCCTTGGCCCGCAGGAGCCGGTCCAGGCCCATCCCGAAGGCGGGGGTGAGCGCCTCGCGAGCGAACCCCGGACTGACCGTGTTCACGATCTCGGCCCGGACGATCGCGGCCCCGAGGAGGTCGATCCCGGCCGCATCCCAGACGGCCTGCGCATCCTCGACGCCGAACCCGAGCTGGCCGACCTGCTCGATCGGGGTCCAGCCGTGGTAGGCCAGGTTGTGCAGGGTGAGGACGATCGCGGCCCGGGAGATGACCGGATCGTCACGGTAGAAGCGATCGCGATAGAGCGCGACCGGCGCGGCGTGCCAGTCGTGGAGGCTCAGGAGATCGACCGGCCGGCTCTCGACCGCCAGCGTCTCGAGCGCGGCCCGGCACAGGAGCCCGAACCGCCACGGATTGTCGGGATAGTCATGCCGTCCGTCGCCGTAGTAGGCGGGTCGATCGAACGCCGCCGGAGCATCGACCAGGCGGAGCCGGTAGCCGTCCGCGGCGACCTCGATGATCGGGATCTCGGACAGTCCGCCGGGCGCGAGTGGGTCGGGCACCCGGACGACGGTGCTGACCAGCGCGCCGGCCGGGACAGCCACGCTGCGATAGCGCGGCAGGAAGACCTCGACCGGCTCGTCGGGCCCGCCCTCGACCAGCCGGAGGGCCCGGGCCAGGGCGTCGACGACGTCGCCCAGGCCGCCGCTCTTGGCCCACGGCTCGCACTCGGCAGCGATGAACACGACGCGCACGTCTCGATGGTACCGCTCCGCCGCCTGCGCCCTCGACGCCTAAACCGGTTCACGCCACCCGCCGACCGATTATCATGCGTGGAACATGGACCCAGCCGTTCGCGTCCCCACCCTACCCGGCGCGTCATTCCGGCTTCCACCCCAGCTCGAGGGCCTGCGCCGCCTGGCCTACAACCTCTACTGGTCGTGGCACCCCGAGGCGCGCGTCCTGTTCAGCTACGTCGACAGCGCCGGCTGGGCACGTTACCGCAACCCGGTCGCGGTCCTGTCGGGCTCGATCCAGTGGTCGGACCACCTCGCCAGCACGGCCTTCATGGCCGAGTACCACGACGTCATCCGTGACTTCGACCGCTACCTGGCCAACGGCCGAGAGCACTGGTTCCACCGTCTGCACGCCCGGGACCTCGATGGCCCGATCGCCTACTTTTGTGCCGAGTACGGCTTCTACGAGTCGCTCGGCATCTACTCGGGCGGCCTCGGCGTCCTGGCCGGCGACCACGCCAAGACCGCCAGCGACATGGCCCTCCCGTTCATCGGCGTCGGGCTCCTCTACCGCAAGGGCTACTTCCGCCAGACGATCGACGCCGACGGCCACCAGGAACACGCCTACCCGGACTACGACGTCTCGCGCCTGCCGATCCTGCGCGCCCAGGGGGTCGACGGCGAGCCGCTCCTGGTCCCGGTCGAACTGCCGGGCCGGACGCTCCAGGTCGCGGTCTGGTGCGTCCAGGTCGGCCGCGTCCCGGTCCTCCTGCTGGACACGGACATCCCCGAGAACGACGAGTCGGACCGCCCGATCAGCCACATCCTCTACGTCCGGGGGCGCGAGATGCGCCTTCACCAGGAGCTCGTCCTGGGCGTGGGCGGGGTCCGGGCGATCCGCGCCCTGGGGATCGCCCCGGCCGCCTGGCACCTGAACGAGGGACACTCGGCGTTCCTGCTCGCCGAGCGCGCCCGCGAGTACGTCGCCGGCGGGTTGCCGCTCGAGGAGGCGCTGGCCCGGGTTCGGCGCGACAGCGTGTTCACGATCCACACCCCGGTTTCGGCGGGCAATGAGCGCTTCGAGGTCGACCTCGTCCGGCGGGTGGCCGGGCCGCTGCTCGATGGCGATGGGCGACCAAACACCGGCGGCGTCCCGGTCGAACGGATCCTCGAACTCGGTCGGGGCAACGATGGCGACGCCGGCCAGTTCGACATGACCGCCTTCTCGCTCCGGCTGACGAACGGGGCGAACGCGGTCAGCAAGCTCCACGCGGTCACCGCCAACGCGACCTGGCAGGCCGTCGTGTCAAAGCCCATCCTGGGGATCACGAACGGCATCCACACCCCGACCTGGGTCGGCACGCCGTTGCGCGAGCTGCTCGAGCGCTACCTGAACGCCGATCTCGACAACCTCGACGAGACGACCGACCGGGGACGGTTCTGGGAGCGGATCGACCGGATCCCCGCCCCCGAGCTGTGGGCGGCCCACATGCGCCAGAAGCGAGAGCTGGCGATCTTCGCCCGCGGGCGCCTGCGCAGCCAGTTTGCCCGCCACGGCGAGGCCCCCTCGGTGCTCGAGGAGCTCGACAGCGTGCTCGATCCCGAGGTCCTCACGATCGGCTTTGCCCGCCGCTTCGCGACCTACAAGCGGGCCGCCCTCCTGTTCACCGACATCGCCCGTCTGGCCCGCCTGCTGTGGGACGCCGACCGTCCGCTCCAGGTCGTGTTCGCCGGCAAGGCCCATCCCGCCGACCGGCCCGGCCAGCAGGTGATCCAGGAGATCTTCACCCGCTCCCGCTCGCCGGAGCTCCGCGGCCGGGTCTTCATCCTCGAGGACTACGACATGCGGATCGCCCGCTTCCTGGTCCAGGGCGTCGACGTCTGGCTGAACAACCCGCGTCGCCCACTCGAGGCATCGGGGACGAGCGGGATGAAGGCGGCCGCGAACGGGGTCATCAACGTCAGCGTCCTCGACGGCTGGTGGGACGAGGGGTACACCGGCGACAACGGCTGGGCGATCGGCGGGCGCGAGACGAAGCCCGACGAGGCCGCCCAGGACTGGGCCGACGCGATGGACCTCTACCGCTTGCTCGAGGAGGAGATCGTGCCCCGCTACTACGATCGCGACCCGCAGGGCCTGCCCCTGGCCTGGATCGAGACGATGCGTCGCTCGATCTCCTCAACGATCTGGCGCTTCTCCACGACCCGGATGCTGCGCGACTATGCCGAGCAGCTCTACCTGCCTGCCGCCGGCCTCGAGGTGCCCGATCCGGCTGCCGGGGCGCCCCGCCGGCAGATCATCACCGAGGCGGGCTGAGGCCGACCCACCCGGCGCCCAACCCGACCACGCCGAGCTCGAACACAAGGACGAAGACACACCGTGCCACCGAGGATCTCGCTCGCCCTCGCCATCCACAACCACCAGCCGGTCGGCAACTTCGGCTGGGTCTTTGCCGAGGTCTACGACCAGGCCTATCGGCCGATGATCGAGGCGCTCGAGCGCCACCCCGGGGTCCGGCTCTCGCTCCACTACAGCGGCGCCCTGCTCGAGTGGCTCCGAGTCGAGCGGCCGGAGTTTCTGGACCGGCTGGCCGCCCTCGTCGCGCACGACCAGGTCGAGCTCCTCGGCGGCGGCTACTACGAGCCGGTCCTGACCTCGCTCCCCGAGCGCGACCGGGTCGGCCAGCTGCGCCGGATGGGCGACGAGATCGAGCGGATCACCGGTCGCCGGCCCCGCGGCGCCTGGCTCGCCGAGCGGGTCTGGGAGCCGGACCTGCCCACCTCGCTCGCCTCGGCCGGCTACCGCTGGACGATCCTCGACGACGCCCACTTCCGCGCCGCGGCGATCGCCGAGGACGCGCTCTGGGGCGCCTACACGACCGACGACCAGGGCCACATCCTGACCGTCTTCGGCACCGAGCAAGGCCTGCGCTACCGGATCCCGTTCGGCGAGGTCGAGGACGTGATCGCCTACCTGCGCGAGCACGCCACCGAGGACGGGACGCGGGTGGGGATGATGGGCGACGACGGCGAGAAGTTCGGGGCCTGGCCGACGACCTGGGAGCACTGCTGGGGCAGCCGGCGCTGGGTCGACCGCTTCTTCACCGCCCTCGAGGAGAACGCCGACTGGCTGACCACGGTCACGCCGTCGTCCTGGCTCGAGCGCCAGCCGCCGATCGGGCGGGTCTACGTGCCGACCGGCTCGTATGCCGAGATGGGCGAGTGGGCGCTGCCGGCCGACGAGGCGCTCGTCTTCGCCACCCTCCTCCACGAGGCGGTCGCCGCCGGGCGTCCCGAGGCGCGCTGGCTGCGCGGTGGCTTCTGGCGCAACTTCCAGGTCAAGTACCGCGAGGTCAACGACCTCCACAAACAGATGCTCCGCGTCTCCGACAAGGTGGCCGCGATGACCCCGGGGCCGAGGCGGGAGCGCGCCCTCGACCACCTCTACCGCGGCCAGTCGAACGACTGCTACTGGCACGGCCTGTTCGGGGGGATCTACATCAGCCACATGCGCCTGGCGACCCACGAGCACCTGATCGCCGCCGAGGACGAGGCGGACGGGTCTGCCCGGAGCGAGGGCCGGGCCGTCGACGGGGCCTGGCTGCGCGACGTCGACCTCGACGGGATCGACGAGGCCCTGCTCGCGACGCCCGGCCAGGTCGTCACGGTCAAGCTGTCCGAGGGGGCCGGGATCGGAGACTGGGACATCCGGGCCGTCCGCCACGCCCTGACCGCGGTCATGCGCCGGCGCCCCGAGGCATACCACCAGACCCTGATCCGCCACGAGGCCGAGCTGGCCCGGCGAGCCGCTCACCCGGACGGTGGGCACCCCCTCGACAGTGCGGTCGATACCGGGCCGGCCTCGATCCACGACCTGGTGACGGTCAAGGAGCCCGGACTCGCGGCGCGCCTGACCTACGACTGGCACGAGCGGCGCTCGGGCCTCGTCCACCTCTTCGACCTGGCCGCAACCCCGGAGGCATTCGCCCGGGCCGAGGCGGTCGAACGGGGCGACTTCGTCGACCGGCCGTTCACCGTCGCCGAGCTGAGCGCCGGGCGGCTGGTCGTCTGGCGCGACGGGAGCCTGGCGCAGGGTGAGCGCCGGGTACCGGTCCGGGTCGAGAAGGAACTGCTCGTCGACGGCGAGCGGCGGAACCCGGTCCTCGACCTGGCGGTCACCGTCGAGAACCGCTCGACCGAGCGGATCGAGGCTCGGCTGGGGATCGAATGGAACCTGACGATGCTCGGTGGGGGTGGCAACCCCGCCGCCTGGCACGAGGTCGGCGGCGTGCGAAGCAGCCACGATTCGAGCGGCGCCGCCTCGGCGATCGACCGGGTCGTGGCCGGCAACACGTTCGTTGGACTGTCCGTCGAGACGGCGCTCGAGCCGGCCGCGGAGGCCTGGTGGTCGCCGATCGAGACGATCTCGAACTCCGAGTCCGGTTTCGAGCGGATCTACCAGGGGAGCGCGATGCTCTTCAGCTGGCCGCTGCGGCTGGCGCCCGGCGAACGGAGCGCGGTCCGGATGACGGCCCGGGTCGCCACGACTCAGGACCGGGCGGCCGACGAAGAGGCCGGCGCGCGGCGGTGACGGAGCAGACGCGGGACCAACTGCGCCCTGGTGACCGGGTCATGTCCCTGACGGAGCCGGTGCGATGACCGCTCGGGGCCGGCTCGTCGTCCACGGGCACTTCTACCAGCCGCTCCGGATCGACCCGTTCAGCGGCCGGATGCCGGTCGAGCCGTCGGCCGCCCCGTTCAGCGACTGGAACGCGCGGGTGAATGCCGAGTGCTACCGCCCGAATGTGGAGCGCGGCAACTTCGCCCGGATCTCGTTCGACGTCGGCCCGGCCCTGGCCGACTGACTGGCC
>JAKAHU010000164.1 GCA_021825385.1 Chloroflexota bacterium
GACCGGCGCGCCCCGGACGCTCGGACGCCGGCGGCGGTCGACGACCTCTCGCTCGTCGTGCCGGCCGGGAAGATCTGCGTCCTCGTCGGGCCTTCGGGCTGCGGCAAGACGACCAGCCTGAAGATGGTCAACCGGCTGATCGAGCCGACGAGCGGGCGGATCCTGATCGACGGGGTCGACATCGCCGGCGAGGAGGTCGTGGCCCTCCGTCGGCGGATCGGCTACGTCATCCAGCAGGTCGGGCTCTTCCCGCACCTGACGATCGGGGAGAACGTGGCCGTCGTGCCCAGCCTCCTGGGCTGGCCGCCCGCCCGCCGGCGCGAACGCACGGACGAGCTGCTGGCCCTCGTCGGGCTCGATCCGGCCCGCGATCGAGACCGGTACCCGGCCGAGCTCTCGGGCGGTGAGCGCCAGCGGGTCGGAGTCGCCCGCGCCCTCGCCGCCGACCCGCCGGTGATGCTGATGGACGAGCCGTTCGGCGCCGTCGACCCGATCGTCCGTGACCGGCTCCAGAACGAGTTCCTGCGCCTCCAGGACGAGCTGGCCAAGACGATCCTGTTCGTCACTCACGACGTCGACGAGGCGATCAAGCTCGGCGATCTCGTCGCGGTCATGGCCCAGGGCGGCGTGCTCGCCCAGTTCGGACCACCGGACGAGATCCTGGCCAGCCCGGCCTCGGACTTCGTGGCCCGCTTCGTGGGCGCCGATCGAGGCCTGAAACGACTCTCGCTCAGCCGGGTCGCCGATCTCGAGCTCGATCCATGGGGTGGCCGCGGTGCCGATCCCGGCCCGGACCTGCCGGTCGTCGAGCCCGAGACGACGCTCAAGGACGCCCTGTCGATCCTCCTCGACACCGGCGCCGAGGCCGGACTCGTCGTCGACCGGGCCGGGCGACCGCTCGGCCTCGTCAGGGTCGAGGCGATCACGGCCCGGATGCGGACATGACCGGCCGGCCACTGATCGACTGGGGGTGGGTCCTCGAGCACCTCGACGACATCGCCGTCGCCACCCTCCAGCACCTCGGGATCGCGGCGCTTGCCGTCGGCGCCGGGTTCGCCGTCTCGTTCGGGCTCGCCCTCTGGTCGGTTCGCGACCGGCGCGTCTACGGTCCGATCACGGCCCTCTCCGGGATCCTGTACACGATCCCGAGCCTGGCTCTGTTCGCCGTCCTCGTCCCGTTCACCGGCCTGTCGGTCGTGACCGTCGAGATCCCCCTCGTCGCCTACACCCTCCTCATCCTGGTCCGGAACATCGTGGCCGGCTTCGACGCGGTCTCGGTCGACGTGCTCGAGGCGGCCAACGGCATGGGCTACACCCGCGGCCAGCGGCTGCGCCGGATCGAACTGCCCCTGGCGATCCCCCTGATCATCGCCGGGCTCCGGCTGGCCAGCGTCTCGACGATCGGGCTGGTGACGGTCGGTTCGCTCATCGGCGACGCGTTCGGCGGCCTCGGCGTCCTGATCAAGGACGGGATCGCGGCCTTCTTCCCGACCAAGATCTACGTTGGCGCCGCGCTCTCGGTCGCGCTCGCGTTCGGCGCCGACATCGCCTTCATCCACCTCGGGCGGGCCCTCACCCCGTGGGCCCGGACCCGGGCGGCCGGGCGCTGAGGGGTAGGCACGCAGCCCGATGGAGATCCTGGCCGCCACCGCCTCCTGGCTGGCCGATCCCGCTCACTGGCAGGGGCCGGACGGGATCACGGTCCGCTTCCTCGAGCATGCCTCGATCTCCGTCGTGGCGGTGGTCGTGGCCGGGGCGATCGCGCTCCCGATCGGGCTGTGGACCGGGCACACTGGCCGGGGCAGCCTGCTCGCGGTGAACACGGCCAACATCGGACGCGCCGTCCCCTCGTACGCGGTCCTGGTGATGGTCCTCCCGATCTCGCTCCAGCTGAGCCCCTCGTACGGGCTCGACGTCATCCCGACCTTCGTGGCGATGACCCTCCTGGCGATCCCGCCGATCCTGGTCAACACCGACGCCGGCCTGCGCGAGGTCGACCGCGACCTCGTCGAGGCGGCCCGAGGGGTGGGGATGAGCGAGCGCCAGGTCCTCGCCCGGGTCGAGATCCCGCTCGCGCTGCCGGTCGTCGTGGGCGGGTTCCGGACCGCCGCCGTCCAGGTGATCGCCACCGCCACGCTCGGGGCGGTCGTCGCCTACGGCGGGTTCGGGCGCTACATCATCGACGGGATCGCCCGCAACGACGACGAGCGACTGCTGGCCGGGGTCCTGCTCGTGGCCAGCTTCGCGATCCTGGCCGAGCTCGGCTTCGGTGCCCTCCAGCGGGCCCTCGTCTCGCCCGGCCTGCGACGGGGCGAATCAGGATCGCCGTTCCAGGGGCCGGCCGAGAGGGCTCGCGTGTCCGGCGGGTGAGCGCCGCCAGATGCGCAGGAACCCGATCGCGCCACCGAGCGAGGTGATCACCAGGACCGAGGCGTGGACGATCAGGGCGAGCGCGAACGAGGTCTCGGCCGGGATGCCGAGGACCGTCCCGATCCCCACCCCGGCCAGCTCGAACGTGCCCAGGTAGCCCGGGCCGGACGGGATCGCCGTCGACAGGGCGGTCCCGGAGGCGAACAGAGCCGCCTGCCCGGTCGTCAGCTGCAGCCCGATCGCCTGCCCGGCGGCCGCGGTGGCCACGACCGTCGCTGACCAGGCGAGCAGGCTGAGCCCGATCGCCTGCCCGAGCGTGCGCGGCCGACCGGCCACGGCCAGCCCACCCCGGAGCCGGCCGCCCAGATCGTGGATCCGTGGCCAGCGGCCGGCGACGGCGACCACCCGTCCGGCGCCCGGCAGGCGGTGAGCGACGATGGCCACGCCGAGCCCCACGACGAGCAGACCGCTCAGGGCGAGACCGACGAGCACGGCGCTTGCAACGGCACCGCGCACCTGGAGGACGAGGATTGCGAGCGAGGCAATCGCCACCAGGACCGCCGTGTCAACGGTCCGCTCGACGACCACGGTGCCCAGCGTCGTCGTCCGGCTGATCCCCTCGCGATCGCCGAGGTAGTGGCTGCGGACGAGCTCGCCGAGGCGGGCCGGCAGGATGTTGTTCGCCAGGTACCCCACGAGCAGGTAGTCGAACGTCCGGGACAGGGCGACGCGCCGGATCGGAGCCAGGAGGCGCTGCCAGCGCAGGCCACGGAGCGAGACATCGGCGAGCTGGAAGGTGACCATGAGCGCGAGCCAGCCGGGGACGGCCCCGGCGAGGACGGCGACGGTGCGGGAGGCGTCGACCTGGCGCAGGACGAGCACCAGCGCGACCACCGAGATGCCGATCCCGATCGCCCCCCGGGCGAGCCGCCCCCGCCCGCCGTTCACGCGGGCTGCTCCTGTGCCGATGCCATCGCCCAGCCGCGCTCGCCGCTCACCGGGGGTCAGGGGCCCGGTCGCCGGGCGGTCAGCTTGGGCGACCGGCGCACCTGCCAGCGGTGGAGGAGGTAGCGGGCAACGACCCGGAGCGTCGAGAGTCCATAGACGATGCTTCGTCTCAGGCCCACCGAACTCGCCTCCTCGAAGTAGCGGGTCGGGACGGCGATCTCCCCGATCCGGAACCCGCCGGCGGCCACGACCTGGGCGATCAGCTCCTGGTCGAAGACGAAGTCGTTGCTGTTGAGCCGGTACGGGATCGTCTCGAGCAGGCGCCGGCTGTAGGCGCGCAGGCCGGTGTGGTACTCGGACAGGTGGAGCCCGAAGGCAGCGTTCTCGAGCGCCGTCAGGAAGCGGTTGCTGACGTACTTCCAGCGCGGCATCCCCCCGGCGAGGGGATCGCCCAGGAACCGACTGCCGAGCATCAGGTCCGCCTGGCCGGCCAGGATCGGCTCGATCAGGGCGGGGATCCGGGTCGCGTCGTACTGGTAGTCGGGATGGAGCATGACCACGACCTGGGCGCCGCTGGCGAGCGCCGCGTCGTAGCACGTCTTCTGGTTCCCGCCGTAGCCCAGGTTCTGGCGGTGGATGATGACATCGAGCCCAAGACGCTGGGCCACCTGCACCGTCTCGTCGCGCGACAGATCGTCGACCAGGATGATCCGATCGACGAGCTCGTGAGGGATGTCGGCGTACGTCCGCTCGAGCGTCCGGGCGGCGTTGTAGGCCGGCATGACCACGACGACCCGGGGGGTGGGCGTGGCGGGCGGGGCGGGCTCGGCAGGGGCGGCCCCGGGGTCGGCGGGCTCGGTCGGTCGGTTGGTCTGGCTCACGGACGAAGCGTAGCGCCTCCGGCCCTCGAGCGGCCGTGTAACGATCCGGACATCTTCGGTGACAATAGCGTGACCTCAGCCATGGAGAGCAAGATGATCGAGCGCCTCTTCGGCGGCAAGGAGGGCGACCCCTCGGTCGCCGCCCGGATCCCGCCCGGCCAGTACCTGACCGACAAGTTCCCGGTCCTCCATTACGGCTCGGTGCCACGGACCGACCTTGCGACGTGGACCCTGAGGGCCTGGGGCCAGGTCGAGAACCCGCTCAGCCTGACCTGGGAGGAGTACCGAGCGCTCCCCCGCAAGACCGTCACCACCGACATCCACTGCGTCACCCGCTGGTCGAAGCTCGACACGGTCTGGGAGGGGGTGGCGATCCAGGAGATCCTCCGCCTCGCCCGCCCGACCGCCGCTGCGACGCACGTCCTCGCCCACTGCGAGCAGGGCTACTCGGCGAACCTGCCCCTGGCGGTGCTCGACGACGACGATGTCCTGCTGGCCGACACATTCGGCGGGCAACCGCTCGAGCCCGAGCACGGCTGGCCGCTCCGTCTGCTCGTCCCGAAGCGCTACTTCTGGAAGAGCGCGAAGTGGCTCCGCGGCCTCGAGTTCCTCGACCACGACGAGCTCGGCTTCTGGGAGCGCTACGGCTACAGCAACAGCGCCGATCCCTGGCGGGAAGAACGCTACAGCGAGTAGGCCGGCGGCCAACGTGAGAGAAGCCGCCGGTGGTCGAGTCCGGCGGCTTCGGGAAAAGGCGGGGAGAAGCGGGCCCCTGGGTTCGGTCGGTCAGCGGGCCCTGGCCCTCTGCCGTCAGCGGGCCCTGGCCCTCTGCCGCCAGCGGGGGCTGGCGCTCGTCGTCAGTGGGCGCAGGCCTTCGGGCTGCCCTCGTCGTCGGCGGTCCGGAAGCTCGAGCCGCAGCCGCAGGCGGCGACCGCGTTGGGGTTGTTGACCGTGAACCCGGCGCCCATCAGGGTGTCGACGTAGTCGATCTGCGAGCCCTGAAGCAGGCCGATGCTCTTGTCGTCCACGTACACCCGGACACCGTTCGCCTCGAGGATCCGGTCGGCCTCGGTCGGGGCATCTTCGAGCATCATCCCGTAGCGATAGCCGGAGCAGCCGCCGCTGTAGACGTAGACGCGCAGGCCGATGTTCGGGTTCGTCTCCCCGGCGGTCAGCTCCCTGAGCTTGCCGGCGGCGGCGTCAGTGAGGCTCAGGACGGTTGGCTGGGAGTCGATCATCCGGGATCCTCCTCGGGGGAGTCGAGTGCTGTGTTG
The DNA here is from genome assembly GCA_021825385.1 of Chloroflexota bacterium. Classification (GTDB taxonomy): domain Bacteria; phylum Chloroflexota; class Limnocylindria; order Limnocylindrales; family CSP1-4; genus JAKAHU01. The sequence goes on from JAKAHU010000164.1 coordinate 5,474, forward strand.
GGACCGACATCGTGCGGTCGGTGCAATCGTACGCAAGGCGCGGAGTTTCGACAAGCACCCCGTCGAAATCAGTCCGGGGCGATTCGCTCGACGATCGTGGCGATCCCCTGGCCGACGCCGATGCACATGCTCGCCAGGCCGTACCGCCCACCCGTCCGCCGGAGCTCGTGGACGAGCATCGTCATCAGCCGGGCGCCGCTCATCCCGAGCGGGTGGCCAAGGGCGATCGCCCCGCCGTTCACGTTCACCCGGGCCGGGTCGAGGCCGAGCTCGTCGATGCAGGCGACGGCCTGCGAGGCGAACGCTTCGTTCAGCTCGACCAGGTCGAGGTCGGCCACGGCCAGGCCGGCCCGGCCGAGCGCCTTCCGGATCGCGGGCACCGGCCCGATCCCCATCACCGACGGGTCGACCCCCGCCACCGCCGTCGCGACCACCCGGGCCATCGGTCGCAGGCCGAGCCGGCGTGCCCGCTCCGCCTCCACGACCAGGAGTGCCGAGGCGCCGTCGTTGATCCCCGACGAGTTGCCGGCGGTCACGGTCCCGCCGGCCCGGAAGGCCGGCTTCAGGCGCGCCAGCGCCTCGGCCGAGGTGTCCGCCCGCGGGTGCTCGTCGCGCGCGACGACGACCGGCTCGCCCTTGCGCTGGGGGACGGTGATCGGGACGATCTGCTCGTCGAACCGGCCGGCCTCGATCGCCGCGATCGCCCGGCGCTGGCTCTCGAGCGCGAATGCGTCCTGGCGCTGGCGGGACACGGACCACTCGTCGGCGACGCACTCGGCCGTCTCGCCCAGCGAGATCGGCGGGTAGCGCTCGGCCAGGCGCGGGTTGACGAACCGCCAGCCGAGCGTCGAGTCGACGAGCTCGTGGGTCCCCCGCTCGTAGCCCTCGGCCGGCTTGAGCATGACGTACGGGGCGCGGGTCATCGACTCCACACCCCCGGCGATGAACACCTCCCCGTCGTCGACGGCGATCGCGTGGGCGGCCGAGTTGATGGCCTGGAGACCGCTCCCGCACAGCCGGTTGACGGTCAGACCGGCGACCTCGACCGGCAGTCCGGCGATGAGCAGGGCCATCCGGGCAACGTTGCGGTTGTCCTCGCCGGCCTGGTTGGCGCAGCCCAGGATGACGTCCTCGATCAGCGCCGGATCGATCCCCGTGCGCTCGACGATCGCCCCGATGACGGCGGCCGCCAGGTCGTCCGGGCGGACCGAGGCAAGCGCTCCCCCATAGCGTCCGATCGGGGTGCGGACGGCGTCGATGATCCAGGCCTCACGGACGGGGCGATGCGGGTCGCGGCTCACGCGGTGGTTCCTCGGTACATCGGATGAGGGCTCGAACGTCAGGGCTCGAACTCGACCAGAACGCCACCCACGAGCTCGAAGACCCGGCGGTCGATCGGCTCGTCCGAGCCTCCGGAATGCTCGACCACGAACTCCCGGAAGAGCGCGCCGAACTCCTCGTCGCCGGTGCGCATCGAGCCCGCCACGAGGAGATGGCGCTCGGGCAGCCCGATCAGGACGCGACCGGCCGGACCGAGCTCGCGCGCGATGTGGGCCCGGACCTCGGGCAGCAGGATCCGCGTCGCATCCCAGCCAGCGCCCGAATCTGAGGACAGGAGCAGTCGATCGCCCGAGGATTCGGCCGTCCAGGGTGCCGAGGCGGACCAGGCGGCCAGGTTGGCGATCGCGGCATCCTGGATCGCCTCCGGCCCGACCGCCCAGGAGAGGAGGTGGTCGCCGTTGACGATGATGTCGAAGCCGCTGGCGGCGATCGCGTAGACGATGCTCAGCCCGCACGGCCCGTCGTCGACAATCGGCTGGGCGTGGCTCTGGCGGGCGGTCGCGAGCAGGGCGGCCTGATCGACCTGGGTGACGTGAAGGCCGACCGTGCCCACCGGCCGCAGGAGCGGGAAGATGAGCGACGCGGCGGCCGACCAGTCGTGCTCGGGGGCGAGCGAGGCGACCGGGGCGTCCGGAAACTCGGTCCAGTGGCCGCTGACCGGGGCGTCCGGGTCGACCGGGGTCAGGGGCACCGGCGGCGGCCGGTCGCGGTCGTGGTTGGGGCCCGGACCGCCGTCCCGCCCGCCGGTCGCCTGGTCGTCCATCTCCGGCCCTCCGCGCGTCACCGCGCTAGCGTCCTGTCCAGGTCGGTGTCCGCTTCTCGAGGAACGCCGCCATCCCTTCGCGCTGGTCCGCGCTGCCGAACAGAAGGTAGAAGGTTCGGCGCTCGAATGCGAGCCCCTCGCGCAGCGGAAGCTCGTCCGCCCGGGCGATCGCCTCCTTGGCCGCGACGACGGCGAGGGGCGGCATGGTCGCGATCGTGGCCGCCAGCTCGAGGGCCGTGGCGAGGGTCTCGGCGGCCGGCACGACCCGGCTGACGAGCCCGATCCGCTCGGCCTCGCGGGCATCGACCATCCGCCCGGTCAGAATCAGCTCCATCGCCCGGGACCGCCCGACCGCCCGGGCCAGGCGCTGGGTGCCACCGGCGCCGGGGATGATCCCGAGCTTGATCTCCGGCTGGCCGAAGACCGCGTCGTCGCCGGCGATGATCATG
>JAKAHU010000165.1 GCA_021825385.1 Chloroflexota bacterium
GACGGACAGCTCGACTACGCCGGGGTCGAGATCCGCCGCCAGCGTTCGGGAGCCGACCGCCAGCGGGGCTGATCGCCACCGCCGGCGGCCGCCTCGTGCCGCTCGGGCTCTGCCGTGGGGCGTGGCGCGACAGAGGCCGTCACGACCTGGTCGCCCGGAGATTACGGGTTCGCGGGCCGTGTCCCAAGCGTCAGCCGGAGCGTCACCTTCTGGCCGCCGCGGAGGATCTCGATCGTCACCGTCTTACCCGGCGCGAACTGGGTGAGGACCGCGTCGAGCGGGTGGCTGGCGTCGATCGTGATCCCCTCGACGCTGGTGATGATGTCGCCCTCGCGGAGGCCGGCCTTCTCGGCCGGACTGCCGGGCAGGATCGCCGGCTGGGGCTGGCCGTTCGCGTCCTGGCCACCGGAGATCCAGGCACCCTGGGCGACCGGCAGCTTCTGCGCCTGCTGGAGGTCGAGGTCGATCATCTGGTAGCGGATCCCGATCCAGGGTCGGGCGAGCTTCTCGCCGGCGAGCGCCTGCTGCATGATCGGACGGGCGATGTTGATCGGGATCGCGAACCCGATCCCCTGGCCATTGCTGGCGATCGCGGTATTGATCCCGATCACGTTGCCGGCCGCGTCGAGGAGGGGCCCGCCGCTGTTGCCGGGGTTGATCGCGGCGTCGGTCTGGATCAGGTTGCTGATCTGGCCGCCCTGGACCTGGATCGTCCGGCCCAGGGCGGAGATGATCCCGCTCGTGACCGAGTTCGAGTACGCGCCCAGCGGGCTGCCGATCGCGATCGCGAGCTGGCCGACCTGGATCGTCGACGAGTCACCGATCGGGGCGGCGGGCAGGCCGGTTGCCTCGACCTTCACGATCGCCAGGTCGGTGAGCGTGTCGATGCCGTAGATCGTCCCGTCGAACCGGCGCCCGTCGCTCAGCCGGACGGTCAGCTTCTGGCTGCCGGCGACGACGTGGCGGTTGGTGAGGATCCAGCCGTTCGGGTCGAAGATCACCCCCGAACCGATCCCCTCCGGGACCGGCTGCCCGGGGACCTGGAAGGGGAACGTCTGGTCGATCAGGGGCGTTCCTTCAGAAACGATCGTGACCACCGCCGGGCTGACCTTCTTGGCCACGGCCACGATCGCCGATTCGGCGGACGTGAGCGGTGCCGTCGCGCCGGCCGGCTGGCCGACCGCGGTCGGGGCCGGGGCCGCGGCGCGATTGAGCGCGCCCGAGGCGCTCAGGGTGAGGTACGTACCGCCAGAGGCGAGGATCGCCGAGATGAGCGAAGCCGTGAGGACGAGGGCGACCGGGCCGCGACCACGCCGCGGCGGAGTCGCCGAAGCCGTTGGCGGAGTCGCCGGAGCCGGCGGCTCGAACCAGGCTTCGGGGGTCGGCTGGTCCTGGGGGCCCCATGCCTCGCGTCGCCAGTCGGGCCGAGGCGGTGGGGCGGGCGAGTAGCGCAGCGATGGGTCGGACTGGTCGGGCCCATCCGCCGGCGGTGGATCGATCGGGTCGGGGGTCTGCTGGTCGGGCCGGAACGGGTCCGGCAGGGTTGGGTCGGTCATCGTCGTCTGTTCGTCCTGTCTACCGGGCAGATGGCTGGGGGCCGCGTCCGGGTGACGGTCCCACTTGACACGCTCACCAGTCTGGCTGATCGGGATTCATCCCGAGTCGGGGGGCCGGTAAAGCTTTCGTCACCTCCGGCCCGGATCAGCGGATCGGGGCACCTGGCGCGGCGCGCTCGGCGGCGGCCGGTTCGGCCGCTGACTCCGCCGCCGGACCGGGGCCCGGCATCGCCGGATCGCTCGTGGCCGGCGTCGTCGGGTCGGCCGGCGGGGCGAGCTCCTCGTCACGCCGCGGGTCGTGGGGGAGATAGACGGTGAACGTCGAGCCCTGGCCCAGCCGGCTCTCGACGGTGATCCGGCCGTGGTGCATGTCGACGATCGAGCGGACGATCGCCAGGCCCAGGCCGCTGCCGCTGCTGCGGGCCTCGTTCGCCCGGGAGCCGCGGTAGAAGCGCTCGAAGATCCGCGGTAGCTCGGACGCGTCGATCCCCACCCCGGTGTCGCTCACCCGGATCCGGGCCCCGTCGCGATACGGCTCGAGCTCGACGGTCACCGACCCGCCCCGGGGGGTGAACTTCAGGGCGTTGCCGACGAGGTTGCTGATGACCTGGCCGATCCGCTGGGGATCGTGGCGGATCCGGACGGGCCGGGAGGGGAGCCGGAGCGATAGCTCGACCCCCCGCCGCCGGGCCGCTGCCTCGGCCTGCTCGACCGCCGACTCGACCGCCGTGCGCAGGTCGTCGGGGCGCAGGTCGAGGAGCACGAGCCCCGAGTCGAGCTTCGAGATCTCGAGCAGGTTCTGGGCCAGCCAGTCGAGCCGCTCGAGCTGCTGGCTGCTCGACTCGAGGAACTCGGCCCGGGCGACCGGATCGTCACCGGCCTGCTCGCGGAGCAGCTCGTTGAACGTGCGCAGGGCGGCGATCGGGGTCCGGAGCTCGTGCGAGACGTCGGCCAGGAACTCGCGGCTCCGGTCCCGGTCGCGGCGGATGATCTCGACGCTCTCCTCGAGCTGGGCGGCCATCGCGTTGAACTGGCGCGAGAGGGCCGCGATCTCGGACGAGCCCGCGCTGGCCAGGTTGGCCGGGACGCGGGCGGTCAGGTCGCCCTCGGCGATCACCCGCGATGCCTCGGTCAGGCGCCGGAGCGGGGTCGTGAAGCGCCGGGCGATGAGCGACGCGACGGCGAGGGCGACGATCAGGGCGACGAAGGCGACGAGGCCGACCACGACGGTCAGGTCGGCGATCGTCGAGGCCCGGAACGTGTACGGGTTCGAGAGCGTCACCTCGAGCCCCCACGGGAAGAGCGGGGAGGAGGAGACCGTGAAACGATCGGTCCGCCCGATCAGCTCGCGCGCCTGGCCGCGCAGCGGCGGCGCCTGGAGCGTGGCCGCGACGTCGCCACCCGGGGCCGGAACGACGGTCGCGGCACCGGTGCTGTCGATCGTCGTCTGCCCGACCCGGATCCGGATGTCGGCCTGGGCGATCCGGTCCGCCAGGGGCTGGAGGAAGTCCTCGTCGGCGAGCAGGAGGGCGGCCTGGGGATCGAGCGTGTTGTTCGGCCCGACGACCGGCCGGGTCCCCGCCGCCCGCTCGAGGAAGACCCGCACGATGTTGGCCACGGCGGCGGTCCGGGTGGTCAGGTTCTGCTGCTCCTGGGCCGAGAAGTAGTCGTCGAGCCGGTTGATGGCCAGGCCGCTGACGAGGAGGAGGGTGAGCAGGACGACGCCAACGAAGCCGAGGGTCAGGCGGCCCTGGAACGTGCGCGGCAGGAGTTGCCGGACGCGGCGCATCGGACCACCACGCTGAGGCAGGTCCGGGCCGCCGCCGGGCTCAGCGTTCGGCGAAGGCGTAGCCGGCACCTCTGACCGTCAGGACGAAGACCGGGTTCGACGGATCGTCCTCGATCTTCTCGCGCAGATGGCTGACGTGGACGTTGATCGTCTTCTCGTCCTGATCGAGCGCCTCGTAGTCACGGAGCAGCTCGAGCAGTTCGCGGCGCGAGTAGACCCGTCCCGGGCGGCTGGCGAGATGACGCAGGATCTCGAACTCGGTCGCGGTGAGCGGGATCCGGCGCTGGCCGCGCTGGACCCGCCGGCGCTCGAGGTCGATCAGCAGGTCGCCGTGGCGGATCACTCGCCCGCCCGCGGCATCGGCCAGGTCGCCATAGGCGCGCCGGAGGAGCGCCTTGATCCGGCTCATCAGCTCCCGGAGGCCGAACGGCTTGGTCAGGTAGTCGTCCGCGCCGAGCTCGAGGCCGATCACCTTGTCGACCTCGTCGTCGCGCGCGGTGAGGACGAGGACCGGCGCCTTCGAGCCCGAGGCCCGCAGGCGGCGGAGGACCTCGAAGCCGTCCATCCCCGGCAGGCGGACGTCGAGCACGACCAGGTCGGGGGCCTGGTTGGTGGCGTAGTCGAGGCCCTCCTCCCCGGAGCGTGCGATCGCCACCTGGTAGCCCTCCTGCTGGAGGGCGTACTGGATGCCGCGGGCAACGGGGAACTCGTCCTCGACGATCAGGATCGTGGCTGCCATGTTCGGGGCGGATGCTACACCGGACGCCCCCCGGGCAGCAGCGGGTGGCCCGGGACAGCGCGCCTGGCTGTGGTACGCTCCGGGGACACCGCGGGCGCCCGGCGGGTCGATCGACGCCGCCGCGACGCTGCCCGACCGCTGCACCGCACGACGAGGTTCGAATCCGTGACAACCGCCCGACCCACGCTCGCCGCCCAGCACCGAGATGTGACCGGCAAGGCGGTGGCCCGTCTGCGCCGCGAGGGTCGCTTGCCTGCCGTCGTGTTCGGTCACGGGGTCCCGTCGTCGAACATCGTGCTCGACGGCCACGAGTTCGAGCTGCTCCGGCGCCGGATCGGACCGAACGCCCTGGTCGATCTCTCGATCGACGGCCGGAAGCCAAAGCCGGTCCTGATCCATGGCGTCGACGTCCATCCGGTGACCCGCCGCCCGCTCCACGTCAACTTCTTCCTGGTCCGGATGAGCGAGGAGCTGACGGTCGAGGTGCCGATCGTCCCGGTCGGCGAATCGCGGGCGGTCAACGAGCTCGGCGGGACCCTCGTCCACGACGTCGACAGCGTCAAGGTCCGCGCCCTGCCGGACCACCTGCCCCAGGTGTTCGAGGTCTCGATCGAGCCGCTCGTCGACTTCGACACGGTGCTCCACGCCCGCGACCTCCCGGTCCCGCCCGGCGTGACGCTCCTGGCCGACCCGGACGAGCCGATCATGCACGTCCTCGCGCCGCGGATCGAGGAGGTCGTGACGCCCACCGAGGGGGTCGCCGCGGGCGCTCCATCGGCCGAGGGTGCCCCGGCCGAGGCGCCGGCATCGGAGGGGGCCGCGTCCGGCGCCGGCTGATCGACCAGCCGCCGGCCGGAACCGCCCCGGCGGCGTGATCTCCAGCGCGCGGCGGGTCGCGGTCAGCGTGGCGGGCGGCGCGCCCGGACGCTGACCACCGGCGCCCGCCAGATGAAGGCGTCGGGCGGCAGGCGGGCCAGCCGTTCGGCCGTCCGGGCCCGGACCTCGTGGGCCGTCCTGTCGTCGAGGCCGAGGAACCTCCCCCGCTCGGCGTACTGCTCGAGGAAGTCGAGGTAGGTCGCCGGGTCGTAGCGGTGGACGAGCACCTGTTCGCGGGCCGACACGTCGCGGAATCCCGCTCGCCGGAGCTGCGCCGCCGCGGCTGCGGGTGAGCTGAAGTCGCCGGCGCGCACTTCCTCCGGTTCCTCGGGATCGTCGATTTCGAGCTCGTCGAGCACCTCGTAGAGCGCCTCATCGGGCGCAAACGGGGTGTCCGAGGCGCGCCAGGTCACGAACCTCAGGAGGCCGCCGGGGCGGAGGACGCGGAGCGTCTCGGCCAGGGTCCGCGGCCGGTGGGGGACGAGCTGGAGGACGAACGAGGAGACCGCGATGTCGAACGACGCGTCGGCGAACGGCATCCGCTCGGCCCGGCCGGTGACGAACTCGACTCGCTCGTCCGCCGCGCGGCCGAGCCGGCGGTGGAGCTCGCGGCGGGCGAGGGCGAGCATCCCCGCCGAACCGTCGAGCCCGGTCACCCGAATGGCCGGCCAGCGCTCGGCGGCGGCGACCGCCAGGGCACCGGTCCCGGTCCCGATGTCGAGCAGGTGGATCCCGGCACCGTCGTCCGGGATCGACGGTCCGACGAGGCCGAGGACACCGAGCGCGGTCGGTTCGAGGACGGGGCCCCACCAGCGCTGGTAGGCGTCGGCGGTGCGGTCGTAGCGTTCGGCGATCGAGGACATCGCCGAGTATCGTGCCATGGCCGTGGTGATGCCGTTGGCACTGTTGGCGGCCGTCCCGTCGTCGGCGCGATCGCCCGCGGCCCTGCTCAGGCCGCACCCTGGGCGGGCCGGGCGAGCCGCTCGATCTCGGCCGCGATCGCCTCGACGAAGGCCGGCAGGGCCGCCTCGACGGGGGCCGAAAGACGCTCGCCGAGGCCGAACGACACCCCGCCGATCGCGACGAAGGAACCGGCCGGCAGCCCCGGGCGGAGGATCGCGGCCAGGCCGAGCGCCTCTTCCACCGGCACGAGGTGGCTCGAGCGCGGGATCGCCGGGCCTGGAGCCGGCCGAGCGAGCGACTCGAGCGGGCCGCGGACCACCAGCCCGGGCGTGATGCCCACCGCCGCGTCGACGAGCAGGCACACTTCGTCCGGCCCGACCTCGACCAGATCATCCGGCCCGAGCGTGCGGCAGTGCCGGATCTCGGCCGCCTCGAGCGCGGCCGCCGGCAGACGCTCGATCGCCCGCAGCGCCGCGGCATCGTCGCCCCGCGCGGGTTCGCCGCAGGCGAGGACGACGACCCGTCGCCGGGCGGGGGCCGGCTCCGGGGTCGGGTCGATGGCGCCTTCGCCCGCCGGCCGTCCATCGCCCTCGGCGGCGGTCAGTCCTCCTCGATCGTCAGGTCCAGGAAGTGGGTTGCGCACGAGATGCACGGGTCGTAGCTCCGGATCAGCTGCTCCAGCCGCAGCGTCGCCTCCGCCGGCGGGAGATCGAGCACGCCGGGGGCGAAGAGGGCGAGGTCCTGCTCGATGGCGGCCTGGTTCTGGCTGGTCGGCGGGACGATCCGGGCCGCCGCGATGAGGCCGCGCTCGTCCACCTCGTAGTGATGGAAGAGCAGCCCCCGCGGTGCCTCGGTGGCCCAGGCGGCGCGGCCGGGCCGGGGGCTCCAGGCCACCGCCGGGGCCGCGGGCGGGCGGTAGGCGTCGATGATCTGGCGCGCCTCGGCGAGCGCGTGAAGCAGTTCGACCGCCCGGGCGGCGATGCTCCAGTAGATGTTCGTCCGGATCGCCTCGCGCAGGCCGGTCCGCTCGAGCGCCTCGGCGGCGAGCGGGTGGAGCCGGTCCCCGGCCAGCGTCACCCGGGCGGCCGGCCCGAGAAGGTAGATCTGGCCCTCCTTCGTCCGTGCCTGGAGCGCGTTCGAGTGCTCGACCTGCTCCTCCTCGAAGGCGTCGTCCCAACGGCCTGGGGCCAGGTCGAGGCCGTCCGAGGAGACGATCCGACCCTCATTGAACGGGTACTCGGTCTCGTGGCGGAGGGAGACCAGCCGTGGCTCCCGAGCGAAGTCGGGTGCCGTGAACCCGGTGACCATCGCCACCGTCTCGCGGCCCAGCTCGACCGCCTCGTCGAGGGCCGGGCGGAGCCGTTCGAGCTCCTCGCGGCGGGGGACGCGCGAGAAGCCGCCCACTCGGACGCTGACCGGGTGGATCGAGCGGGCGCCGAGGATCGAGATGATCCGGTTGCCGATCTTCTTGATCGCCAGGCCACGCTCGACGATCGCCCGATGGTCAGCCGCCATCGCGATCGCGCTCGGGTAGCCCAGGAAGTCGGGTGCGTGGAGCAGATAGACGTGGAGGGCGTGGCTCTGGATCCACTCGCCGCAGTAGAGCAGCCGCCGCAGCGCCCGGACGGACGGGTCGATCGCGACCCCGAAGGCGTCCTCGAAGGCATGGACCGCGCTCATCTGGTAGGCGACCGGGCAGATGCCGCAGATCCGGGCGACGATGTCGACGACCTCGTCCGGCGTGCGACCGACGACGAGCCGCTCGAAGTAGCGCGGTGCCTCGAAGATGCCGAGCTTCGCCTCGAGCACGGCGCCGTCGCGGACGCGCAGGTGCAGCGAGCCCTCGCCCTCGACCCGGGTGATGTAGGAGACGTTGAACCGGCGCTCCCCCGGGTCGGAAGCCGGCGCCGGGGTTGCGGTGCCCGGCGACGGAGTGGCCGGCGACGGGGTGGTCGGAGGCCGGGCGTCAGGCCTGTCGTTCATCGCGACCTCCGGACCCGATCTCGGGCCCGCCGCCCGTGGCCGGCCCGCCGCCCGCGCTCCCGCCGCCCGTGGCACCCCCGCCGCCCGCGCCGGGCGTGCCGCCCAACTCGTCGACGACCGTCCGGAACGGCTCCGCCCAGGCCGTGAAACCGGCAAACAGGCGGCCGAC
>JAKAHU010000166.1 GCA_021825385.1 Chloroflexota bacterium
GGGTGCGGCGGGCGCGCTCGGGACCGCCCCGTCGGCGGAACCAGCTCCGGCCGGGAGCGAGGCCGCGCCGGGTGCTGAGGCCGGGGCCGGGTCGGCCGGACCGGCGCCATCCGAGGGGGTCCGAAGCCTCGCCGCCCAGCCCTCGCCCGGGCAGGTGGGCGGGGAGGCCGCCGGGCGGGCGGCCGGGGAGGCGAGCGGGCTGCCCCTGCGGCTGATCGCGACGCTCGTCCTCGCCACCGGGATCGGGCTGTTCGCCCTGCGCTGGGCCGCGCGCCGGCTCGTCGACGCCTGATCGGGTGCCGGTCGGAGCTTGACGCCCTCCTCCCGGGAGGCGATTGTTCGATCGGGGCGTGCAAACCGCGGGAGGGCGAACGACGGACCGGACCCTGGTGATCGCGATCGGCGGTAACTCGCTGATCAAGGACCCCCGGCACCTCTCGGAGTCGGACCAGTACCGGGCGCTCACGGAGACGAGCGCCCGGATCGCGCCGATCGTGCGCGATGGCTGGCGCGTCGCGATCGGGCACGGCAACGGACCGCAGGTCGGCTTCGTCCTGCGCCGCTCCGAGCTCGCGGCCGGCGAGCTCCCGGAGGTGCCGCTCGACGTGTGCGACGCGGAGACCCAGGGCTCGATCGGCTACGAGCTCCAGCAGACGCTGGGCAACGCGTTCCGCCGGCTGGGGATCGACCGCCAGGCGGTGACCGTCGTCACCCAGGTCGAGGTCGACCCGGCCGATCCCGCGTTCGGGGCGCCGTCGAAGCCGATCGGCTCGTTCATGGATCGGGCGACGGCGATCCGTCGGCGCGACGAGGACGGCTGGGTCGTCAGGGAGGACGCCGGTCGGGGCTGGCGCCGGGTCGTCGCCTCGCCGCGCCCGCTCCGGATCGTCGAGGAGGCGGCCGTGACGGCCCTGCTCGGGCGCGGCTTCGTCGTGATCACCGTCGGCGGGGGCGGCATCCCGGTCGTCGCCGACGAGGAGGGCCACCTCCGGGGCATCGCGGCCGTGATCGACAAGGATCATGCCTCCGCGCTCCTCGCCTCGGTCGTGGGCGCCGACGTGTTCGTGATCAGCACCGCCGTCGAGCGGGTTGCCCTCGACTGGGGGCGCCCCGGCCAGCGCCCGGTCGATCGGCTGACCGTGAGCGAGGCGAGGCGGTATCTGGCCGAGGGTGTCCACTTCGCCCCCGGCAGCATGGCGCCCAAGATCGAGGCCTGCATCGATTTCCTCGAGCGAGGCGGCGCTGAGGCGGTGATCACGAGCCCGGACAACCTCGGCCTGGCGCTCCTTGGTCGGGCGGGCACGCACATCGTCCGGGACTGAGTCGAGCCGCGGGGAGCCGGAACACGAGCGGGGGCCCGGTCGACGGGCACGGCCGGGGAGGGGGGTCGAGGCGGCGGCCGGCCAGGGGGCCTGGCCCGGGCCCGGGACCGAGTCGGTGGGCGGGTACACTGGGGATGATGACCAGCCAGTCACCTGACCATGCCCCGGAGGCACCACCCGCCGAGCGCCTGATGCTGCTCGACGGCAACGGCCTGATCTACCGCGGCTACTTCGCCCTGCCGCCCCTGACGACCTCGAAGGGCGAGCTGGTCAACGCCGTGTTCGGCTTCTGCACGATCATGCTCCGCGGCTTCCAGGACATCCGGCCCGACTACGTCGCGGTCGCCTTCGACCTGGCCGAGCCGACCTTCCGCCACGAACGCTACGCCGAGTACAAGGCCACCCGTCAGCGGATGCCCGACGACCTGCGGGACCAGTTCCCGAAGGTCCGCGAGGTGGTCAGGGCCCTCCGGATCCCGATCTACGAGGTGCCCGGCTTCGAGGCGGACGACGTGATCGGCACCCTGACCGTCGAGGCCGAGCGGCTCGGGCTCGACACGACGATCGTGACCGGTGACCTGGACATGCTCCAGCTGGTCACCGGGCGGACCCGCCTGATGACGACGCGCTCGGGTGTCCAGAACACGGTCATCTACGACCCGGCGAGGATCCGCGAGCGATACGGGCTCGAGCCGTCCCAGATGGTCGACTTCAAGGCCCTCAAGGGCGACCCGACCGACAACATCCCCGGTGTCCCCGGGGTCGGCGAAAAGACGGCGGCGAAGCTGATCGCCCAGTTCGGCAGCCTCGATGCTCTCTTCGAACGGCTTGACGAAGTGACTCCGGAGCGCCTCCGGGCAGCCCTCGTCGAGGCCCGGGAGCGCGTCCTCGAGAGCCGCGAGCTGCTCCGGATCGTGCGCGACGTCCCGGTCAAGCTCGACCTCGAGGCGGCCCGCCTGCGCGACTACGACCGCGAGGCGGTGATCCGGCTCTTCCGTGAGTACGAGTTCCGCTCGCTGATCGAGCGTCTGCCGCCGGTCCACGGCGAGCGGACCGAGGACACCGCCGCGGCGCTCGGGGCGCTGGGAGCGGACGAGTCGTTCCCCGCGGTCCGGGTTGGTGGCCGGCCGGCCGGCCGAGCCACGACCGAGCGACCTCGGGCGTCGCTGCTCGGTGAGGGCAGCGGGCTCCAGCTGACGCTCGACTTCGACGTCGTCGGCGGTGCCGGCCCGGCTCCGGCCGCCGCCGCGTCGGCTCCGGCCGCTGCCGCCCCTGCGCCGGGCAACCTGCCCGCGGCACTCGCGGCGGCGATCGCCGACCCAGGCCGGATCGAACGGATCGGGGCCGCCGAGGTGGGGGCGCTCGGGCCGTGGCTGGCCGCGCTCCCTCTGGTCGGTGCCGCGCTCGTCCTCGACGACCCGCGCCCCCTGCGCGGCTCCGCCCTCGCGCTTGCCGTCGCCGGACCGGACGGCCGGACGGTCGTGGCCGAAGATCCGGACGCCGTGGCCGCCCTGCGCGAGCTCCTCGCCCGCACCGGCGTCGGCCTCGTCGGCCACGAGATCAAGCCGCTCCTGGTCAGCCGCTTCGCCGCCCTCCCCGACAGCGAGCCGTTCCCGGTCGCCTTCGACACCCAGATCGCGGCCTACCTGCTGAACGCCTCGCTGCGCAGCCAGACGATCGCCGACGTCGTCGCCGAGCAGCTCGACCTGATCGTGCCGCCGGCGGCCGAGCTGGCCCCGGCCACCCGGGCCGGCCTCGAAGCGCTCGGCGCGCTCGCCGTCCGCGAGCCGCTCGCCGCCGCCCTCGAGCGGGAGGGGCTGACCCGCCTGTTCGAGGAGATCGAGCTGCCGCTGATTCCGGTCCTGGCCCGGATGGAGGCGACCGGGGTGGCGATCGACCTGCCGGCCCTGGCCGCCCTCGACCGCGAATTCGGGGCCGAGATCGCCCGGCTCGAAGCGGAGATCTACGCCTCGGTCGGCCACGAGTTCAACCTCGGTAGCCCGAAACAGCTCGAGCAGGTCCTGTTCACCGAGCTGAACCTGCCCAAGGGCAAGCGGACGAAGACCGGTTATTCGACCGATGCCTCGGTGCTCGAGGAGCTTCGGGGAGCCCATCCAATGGTCGAGCGACTGCTCGAATGGCGGATGTACACGAAACTGCGCAGCACGTACGTCGAGGCGCTGCCGAACCTGATCGGGCCGGACGGCCGGCTGCACACGACCTTCCACCAGGCCGTGGCGGCGACCGGCCGGCTCTCGTCGTCGGACCCCAACCTCCAGAACATCCCGATCCGGACCCCGCTCGGGCGGCGGATCCGGCGCGCCTTCGTGGCCGGCAGCCCGGAGCTGACGCTCCTCGCCGCGGACTACTCGCAGATCGAGCTGCGGATCCTCGCCCACGTCTCGGGCGACGAGCATCTGCGGGACGCGTTTGCCCGCGGCGCCGACATCCACCGTGAGACGGCCGCCCGCGTCCTGCACAAGGCACCCGAGGAGGTCACCCCTGACGAGCGCTCGATGGCCAAGATGGTGAACTTCGGGATCGCCTACGGGATGAGCGACTTCGGGCTCTCCTCGCGGGCCGGGATCTCCCGCCAGGAGGCCCAGGAGTTCATCAACAACTACTTCGCAACCTACTCGGGGATCAGCTACTACATGCTCCACATCAAGGAGCTCGCCCGCCAGCAGGGCTACGTCACGACGCTCCTGGGCCGGAAGCGCTCGATCCCCGAGCTCGAGGCCCGGAACCCGACCCTCCGCGCCGCCGGCGAGCGGATGGCGATCAACATGCCGATTCAGGGCACCGCCGCGGACATCATCAAGATCGCCATGATCCGGCTGGCGGCCCGGCTGCGCGACGAGGGCTTCCGGGCCCGTCTCCTGCTTCAGGTCCACGACGAGCTCCTGCTCGAGGTGCCGCGGGACGAGCTCGATCGGCTCGCGCCGGTCGTGCGCTCGACGATGGAGACGGCCCTGCCGCTCGACGTCCCGCTCACGGTCGACATCAAGATCGGCGACGACTGGGAATCGATGACCCCGCTCACCCGCGAGGACGCCACGCTCGCCGCCCTCGACGCCGAGCTCGAGGAGGCGCCCCACCGGGACCAGGCCCGGGCCGCCACGGGCTCCTGACCGCCGCCCGATGCCCGAACTGCCCGAAGTCGAGACGGTCGCCCGCGACCTCCGAGGTCTGGTCCTTGGAGCGACGATCGTCGGTGCCCGCTGCGCCTGGCCGCGGACGCTGCGGACCCACGACCCGGACCGGTTTGCCGCCGCGGTCGCCGGACGGACGATCGAGCGGGTCGGGCGGCGGGGCAAGCTGATCGTGGTCGAGCTGTCGGACGGGGTGGCCCTGACGATCCACCTGAAGATGACCGGGCGGCTCTCTCTGGCGCCCGCGACGGCCGCCGATGACGATCATCTCCGGCTCGCCTTCCGACTCGAGGACGGTCGGGAGATCCGCTTCTCCGACACCCGGAAGTTTGGTCGGGTCGGCCTCTACGAACGCGACCAACTGAGCGGCGAGCTCGTCGAGCCGGGCGAGGGCGGGCCGCTCTTCGCCCGCCAGGGGCCCGAGCCGCTCGAACCCTCGTTCACCCTGCGGGCCTTCCGGACCCGCCTGCGGGGTCACCGCGGCCGCCTGAAACCGCTTCTCCTCGACCAGTCGTTCATCGCCGGGATCGGCAACATCTACGCCGACGAGGCGCTCTGGCGGGCGCGGCTTCACCCGCTCCGGGCCGCGAACTCGCTCCGCCCGCCCGACGAGCGACGGCTCCACGAGGCGATCCGCGCGGTCCTGGCCGAGGCGGTCGAGCGGCGGGGCAGCTCGGTCCGCGACTACCGCGGGCCGATGGGCGACGGAACGATGCAGGGCCAGCTGGCCGTCTACCAACGAACGGGCCGGCCCTGTCCGCGTTGCGGGCGGCCGATCCGACGTCTGGTGATCGCGGGCCGGGCGAGCCACGTCTGCCCGGGCTGCCAGCGCCTGCCGCGCGCCGCCCGGGCGGCGCAGGAGGCGGTCGCTCGCTCGGCGTCCGCGGCCGCGGGGGCGGACTGAGGGATGTCGATCCTGCGCTTCTCCGGCGTCGTGCGTGAGATCGGGACGTTCGTCATCCTCGACCGGATCGAGGCCTCGATCGCCGCCGGCGACCGGATCGGACTCGTCGGACCGAACGGGGCGGGCAAGACGACCCTCCTCCGCCTCGCGGCCGGCGTGGACGAGCCGGATCGCGGCGTCGTCCAGCGCCGGCGGGGCCTGACGATCGGGCTCCTGTCGCAGGAGGCTCACTTCGACCCGGTGTTCATGGCCGCCCCGGACCTCCGGACGGCGGTTCGGAGCGGCGCCGGTGCGCTCGAGCGCCTCGAGGCCGAGCTGGCCGAGCTCGAGCGGGCACACCGGGTGACCGAGCCGCGCTACGAGGAGCTCCAGCACCGGTTCGAGACGCTCGGCGGCTACAGTCTCGACCAGCGGGTCGAGGAGGCGCTCTCCGGGCTCGGCTTTGCCCGGGCGGACTGGGGGCGACCGCCGCGCTCGCTCTCGGGTGGTGAGCAGACGCGGGCCGCGCTGGCCCGGCTCCTCGTCGCCGACCCGGACCTGCTCCTGCTCGACGAGCCGACGAACCACCTCGATCTCGACGCTCTCGAGTGGACCGAGGAGCACATTCGCCGCCGGACCGGGGCGCTCCTCGTCGCCTCCCACGACCGGGCCTTCCTCGATGCGACGGTGAACCGGATCTGGGAGCTCCGCGACCGCCGCCTGACCGTCTTCCGGGGTGACTACTCGGCCTACCATCGCCAGCGCCTGGCGCGTGACGAGCGGGCCCTCAAGGAGGGCGCGACGCATGCCGAGCAGATTGCCCGCGAGCGCGAGCTGGTCCAGCGCTACCGGAGCCACCGCAATTACACGAAGATGCACGAGCACGAGGCCCGCCTCGCCCGGCTGACCGCCGAACCGGTCGAGACCCCGAAGGCCCGGCGCCGGCTCGCCCTCCCGACGAGCGCGCTCCTGGGGGCCGAGGCCGGGCGTTCGGCGATGACCGTCGTCCAGGTCGAGGAGCTGGTCGTCGGTTATCCGGCCCGGGCGGCGCACGGCGCGTCCGCGAGCCCCGGTGCCCCCGGCCCGATCGGCACCCGGGGCGAGCCGGTCCGAGTGGCCCGGGCGCCCTGGCTCGTCGCCCAGCGGGGCGAGCGGATCGGGATCGTCGGCCCGAACGGGGCGGGCAAGACGACCCTCCTGCGGACGATCGCCGGCGACCTCGCCCCGCTCGATGGGCGGCTCGTCCTCGGCGGCGGCGTCCAGATCGGCTACCTTGCCCAGCTGCGCGAGGCGGCGATCCCGGGCACGACCGTGCTCGAGGCACTGACGAGCGCGTTGCCGATCACCCAGGGTGAGGCGCGGAGCTACCTCGCCCGGTTCCTGTTCCGGGGCGATGACGTGCTCAAGGAGGTGCGCACGCTCTCCGGCGGCGAGCGCTCGCGGCTGGAGCTGGCGCTGCTGGGCATCCTGCCCTCGAACCTGCTCCTGCTCGATGAGCCGACGAACCATCTCGACATCGAGGCCCGCGAGGCGCTCGAGTCGTTCCTGCGCGAGTCCGGGGCGACGGTGCTCGTCGTCAGTCACGACCGGCGCCTGCTCGAGACGCTGTGCGACCGGCTGTGGGTCGTCGACCGCGGTCTGGCCGCCCCGTTCGACGGCGGCTACCGGGCCTGGCGGGCGGCGCTCGCCGAGGGCTGGACGGTCGAGGGGGCGATCGCGGCCGAGGCGCAGCGGCTGCACGGGGGCCGGGCGGCCAACGGGGCGGTCACGTCCTCCCCGGTCGCCCCGCGAGCGCCCGTCCCGGCCGGCCGCCGGACGATCCCCGCCTCCTCTCGGGCGGCCGCCGGAAACGGCCCCGCCCACGGCCCCGCCCACGGGCCCGCCCGCCCCCGTGGCGGCTCGAAGCCAAAGCTCTCGAAGGATGCCTATCGCCGCCAGAAGGCGATCGTCGATGCCGACCTGTCCCGGCTCGGTCTCCGCAAGAGCCACCTCGAGCTCGCCCTGGCGAGCCCGTCGGTGGCCGCGAACTTCGTCGAGCTGCGCCGGGTCACGAGCGAGCTCGCGGACGTCGAGCAGGCGCTCGCCGCTGCTGAGGAGGCGTGGCTCGAGCTCGAGGAGCGCGCCCCGTGACCGGTCGCTCAGCCGCCGCCGATGCTTCGGTCCGCCTCCCGGCCGCCGGTCAGCCGCCCGCGCGCCGGCCGCTGCGGATCGGCCTGACCGGCCCGATCGGCTGCGGCAAGTCGACCGTGGCCCGCTGGCTCGCCGCTCGGGGTGCGGCCGTGGTCGACGCCGACGCGCTCGCGCGCGAGGTGACCCGGCCGGGGGAGCCGACCGTCGCGGCGATCGTCAGCCGTTTCGGGGAGCAGGTCCGGCGGTCCGACGGCTCGCTCGACCGGGCCGTCCTCGGTCGACTCGTGTTCGCCGACCCGGCGGCCCTGGCCGACCTCGAGGCGATCGTCCATCCCGCCGTCCGGCCCCGGCTCGTGGCGGCCGTCACCGCGGCCGAGGCGGCCGGCGCGCCGGTCGTCGTGATCGAGGCGATCAAGCTGGTCGAGGCCGGGTATGCCCGGGAGTGTGACGAGGTCTGGCTCGTCATCTGCTCGCCGGAAGAGCAGCGGGCC
>JAKAHU010000167.1 GCA_021825385.1 Chloroflexota bacterium
CGTTGGGCTCGGCCTGCTCGGGCCGGCCGTGGTCGCGACGAGCCGGAGCCTCGGCGCGGCCGGCGCGATGTCGCGGCGCCTGACGCGGATCGGGGTCGTGGCCGGGCTGGTCATGACCATGGGGCTGCTGGCGGCCGTCCCGGCCGCGATCGGGTTCGACGACCCGGCGACCGCGCCGGCCTGGGCGTGGCTCCCCTACGCGGGTTGGGTCGGGGCGTTCCTGCTCTACCCGGTCTGGGCGGCCGGCCTCGGCATCGGCCGGTCGCGCCCGGCGGTCTCGGGATCGGGCACTTCCACGATCGGGTAGGCTTCGTCCCTGGAGGGACCATGCCGGCGATCCGACCCCGACTCGTCGCGACCTGGCTGCTCGGCGCCGTCGCGCTCGGCGCGAGCCTGTGGTTCCTGGTGCTGCGCCTGGCCGTGCCGGCCGATGGAGCATCGGTGCCCTTCTACGCGGATGCCTGGACGGCGAGCGGGGTCCGGGTGGTGGCGCTCCCCGGCCCGCCCTCCGGCCTCGCCACGGGCGACGTCGTGACCTCGATCGCCGGCCGGCCGCTCGGGAGCTGGCTCGACGCGGCGGGCGATCCCCAGGTGGACCGCTCCTCCCTCGCCGGCCCGACGGTTCCCTACGGCGTCGTCCGCTCCGGGAGCCCGGTCGAGGTGGCTGTGACGCTCGCGATCCACGATGTGGGCGGGCTGCTGCGCGACTACGGGAGCGCGGTCGTGTTCACCGTCGTCCTCCAGGCGGTCGCCTGGTACGTCCTGTGGCGGCGGCCGGAGTCATCGGCCGCCCTTGCGCTCGCGCTCGCCACCGCCGGCGTGACCGGCAGCACGCTCCCGTGGCTCCTCGGGCTCCAGGCGATCGACGTCGCGCGGGGGTGGCCGTTCCTGCTCTACGCCGCGACGGCGGGGGGCCTGTACATGCTCCTGTGGCCGGCGGGGCTCCTCCACCTGCCGCTGGCGATGACCGCGGCGGCGCCGCTGCGAAGGCGGACGCTCGGGCTGGCCTACGGGATCCCGCTCGGTGGATACTTCGCGGCCCTCGCCGTCGCGCGGATCGTGGCCGGGTCCTCCCTGGCCTGGGTGGGAACCTGGGCCGCGGTCCAGGGGATCGTCATCGTCCCGACGATCGCGGTCGGGATTGGCCTGGCGGTCCTGCGCTACCGGGCCGCCCCCGAGCCGATCCGCCGCCGGACGCGCTGGGCGGTCACCGGTGCCGTCGCCTCGGCCCTGAGCTCGCTCGTCCTCCTGTTCGTGCCCCAGCTGCTCACGGGCGCCCCGCTCGTGCCCTGGAGCGCGATCGGGCTCCTCGCGCTCCCGCTCCCGCTCGGGATCGGGGCGGCGATCGTGCGCGGCGGCCTCTTCGACATCGAGGTCGTGATCAACCGGGCCCTCGTCTACGGCGGGCTGACCCTGGCGATCGCGGCCATCTACGTCCTTGCCGTCTCCCTGCTCGGGGGGCTCCTGGGTACGGAGCGGGACCTCCCGCTCTCGCTCGCCGCGAGTGGGATCGCGGCGATCGCCGCGCTGCCCATCCGCGACGGACTCCAGCTCCTGGTGAACCGCCTCATGTACGGTGACCGCGACGAGCCCCACCGGGCCGTCCTCCGTCTGGGTCGCCGCCTCGAGGGGACACTCGACCCGCGCGAGACGCCGGCGGTCGTGGTCCGGACCGTCGCCGAGTCGCTCCGTCTCCCCTGGGTCGCCCTGCGGATCGCAGGAGGGGAGGCGGGACGCACGACCGCCTACGGCCGGCAGCCGACCGGCGAGCCGATCACGGTCCCGATCGTGTACGGCGCGGAGGTCGTCGCCGACCTGCTGGTCGCTCCCCGGGGGTCCGCGGAGCCGCTCTCGGCGGCCGACCAGAAGCTCCTCTACGATCTCGCCCGCCAGGTCGGGCCGGCGATCCGCGCCCATGCCCTGACCCTCGACCTGATCGCCTCCCGCGAGCGGATCGTGGCCGCTCGTGAGGAGGAGCGGCGGCGGATCCGGCGCGATCTGCACGACGGCCTCGGGCCGACGCTGGCCGCCGTCGGCCTCCGGGCTGAGCTCGCCGCCGACCTCGTCAACCGCGAGCCGGCGGGCGCGGCCAGGGTCCTCGACGAGATGCGCGGCGAGGTGCGCGAGGCGATCACCGAGATCCGCCGCCTCGTCGACGCGCTGCGGCCGCCGGCCCTCGATGAGCTCGGCCTCGTCGGTGCCCTCCGCGCCCAGGCGGCCCGACTCGGCCCCGTGCCGGGCATCGACGTCGCGGCCGACAGCCCGCTGCCCGACCTGCCGGCCGCGGTGGAGGTCGCCGCCTACCGGATCGCGGTCGAGGCGATGACGAATGCCGCCCGTCACTCCGGCGGGACCGCCTGCTGGGTTCGCCTGCGCGACCTGGCGGCCGACGGGGCCGGTTCCGGAGAGCCGGCGGACGGCCGGTTGCTCGAGGTGGAGGTGGTCGACGATGGCCGGGGGCTGCCGGACCGCGTTCGGCCGGGGATCGGCCTGGCCTCGATGCGTGAGCGCGCCGCCGAGGTGGGCGGCGAGTGCATCGTCCGGGCCGGTCAGGCTGGCGGGACGATCGTGCGCGCCCGTCTGCCGCTCGGGGACTCGGCGGAGGCCGCCGGCGATGGCTGACCTGGGGACCGAGCCGCTCCGGATCCTCCTCGCCGACGACCACGACGCCTTTCGCTCGGGCCTGGCCGCCCTCCTCGCGACGGTCGGGGGGATCGAGGTGGTGGGGGAGGCCTCGAGCGGGGAGGAGGCCGTGCGCGCGGCCGCGGCGACCCAGCCCGACGTCGTGGTCATGGACCTCAACATGCCCGGCAGCGACGGGATCGAGGCCACCCGGCGGATCGTGGCCACGAGCCCCCACATCGCGGTCCTCGTCGTGTCGATGTACGAGGACGACGACCTCGTCTTCGGCGCCCTCAAGGCCGGGGCCCGGGGCTACCTTCTGAAGGGCGCCGACCGGGCCGAGCTGGTCCGGGCGATCCGCGGCGTCGCCTCCGGTGAGGCGATCTTCGGGGCGGGGATTGCCCGACGGCTGATGGCGTACTTCGCCGCGCGACCGGCGGTTGCCCCGGCGGTCTTCCCCGAGCTGACCGAGCGGGAGCGCGAGATCCTCGACATGGTGGCCCGCGGCAAGAGCAACGCCGAGATCACCCAGCGCCTGGTCCTGTCCCCCAAGACGGTCCGCAACCACGTCTCGAACATCTTCAGCAAGCTCCAGGTCGCCGACCGCGCCCAGGCGATCGTTCGGGCCCGGCAGGCGGGGCTCGGGGGCGAGGGACGGGCACCGGAACGCTGATCCACCGGCGTCGAACGCTCCGTCCCAGGGCGCGTCGGCCGCCGGCGAGGAGGGGATGATGGCCCGAGCGCCGGCGATCGGAGTCGCGGGAGGCGGGATTCGCTGAGCTCGGGGTTCGGGGCGGCCCGCCGGAGCGAGGCCGCCCCATTGGCTGCCGCTCAGTAGGCGGCGGCGTCGGCCTCGTCGACGATCCAGACCTGGGGCGCGCCGTCCACCCCGCCCCGAGCCATCGCGGCCGGCAGCGACGGGTCCTGGGTGAACGCCTGGGCGCCGGCCAGGGTCGCGAAGTCGCTCACGATCACGATCGTGTTCGGGTCCGCCACGGCGCGGTTGACGCTGTGTCCGGTCGCGCCATGACGCCGGCGGACCTGCTCGTGCTCGGTGAAGACGGAGAACCAGCGGTCGTAGTCGGCCACGCGGTGCTGGACGATCACCTTCGCCATCGGGGGACGCTCCTCTCGACCTGTTTGCGCCGGGCCATCGGCCGGACGTCAGGCGCCAACAATATCGTTAGGCACCGTATTGTCAAGGGGTATATTATCTGGGCATGCGAAGGATCCAGATGCCCGACGACTTCTACGACCAGACCCCCGAGGGGCGCCTCCTCGCCACTGAGGCGGTGATGAACACGATCCGCACCGCCGACCTGCTCTTCGACCAGATCGGGCGGCTCCTCCGTCCGCTGAACGTGAGCGCGGCCGGCGGTCTCGTGCTCGGACTCCTGCGCGACCGGGGCGCGATGCCGCCATCGGAGCTCGGCGAACGGCTGATCGTCACCCGGGCCACGGTGACCGGCGTCGTCGACTCGCTCGAGCGGCGGGGGTTCGTCCGCCGGATCCCGCATCCGAGCGACCGGCGGCGCCTGCTCGTCGAGATCACCCCGGCCGGGCTGGACGTCGTCCAGCAGGTCCGCTCGACGATCCACCGGGCCGAAAAGGCCTGGCTGGGCGCGATATCAGACGCCGAGCTGCGGACGTACATCGAGCTGCTCCACCGGATCCAGGACAGCCTGGCCGAGGCGGGGGCGCACCCGGACGGCGAGCCTTCACCGCGCGCTTCCGGGCGGTCCTGACCGCCGCGCAAGCTCCGGCACCGGGACCGATTCGAGCGCCTTCAGGCCGGCCGGGCCTCGTCCGCTCGGACGAGGTGCGCCTCGAGCACGGCCAGGAAGGGGTCGATGCTCTGGAGGTGGTGGGCATGGTCGCCCTCGAACTCGGCCACCGAGGCCTCGGGCAGCCGCTCGCCGAGGACGTCGGCGACTCGCTTCAGCCAGTCCGAGGTCCGGGTGCCCTTGGTCACGAGGACCGGGCAGCCGACCCGGGCCAGCTCGTCGACCGAGCGCCTCGGATGGTCGACCGCCTCGCTCTGCCAGGAGAGCGCCATCCGGTGGCCGAGCCAGCGGCTCCAGTTTGGGTGCGCTGGCGCCTCCTCGGCCCGCTCGACGAAGCCGGCCAGCTCGAGGAAGCGGGCCAGGTCGTCTTCGCTCACGGGGCGGCCGAACAGTCCATGGACGAGCGAGTTCACGCGCCGGACGTCGTCGAGCCGGTCGCCGAGCTGTTCGAGGATCCAGTAGGCGGCCGGTTCGACCAGGGTGAGGGAGCGGACCCGGGCGGGGTACTCGGTGGCGAACTCGAGCGCCGCCTTGCCGCCGCCCGACCAGCCGACGAGGTGCGGGCGTTCGATTGCCAGCGCGTCGAGCGTCAGGCGCAGCGCCTCCCGCTCGACCTCGGCGGTGTAGTCCGGGTCGCCGGGCAGGCCGGCGGAGCCGAGCTCGTTGTGGATCGGCTGGACCCGGATCACCCGGTGGTGGCCGGCCAGCCGCTCCTGGTGGGGGATCCAGGACAGCCAGCCGGTCAGGCCACCGGGGACGAGGACGACCGGCTCGCCGTGGCCCCGGACGTCGTGCTGGAGCACGCGTGGCTCCATCGCTTTCTCCTTCTGGCCGGCTGCCCCTGGTCAGGAGGACCGGGCGGCCGCCAGTCGGAACACCTGGCGCTTCCCGGTCAGGCCCTTGAGCTCGTGCAGGCCGGCGTCGGCGAAGGCGAGCTCGGAGCCCGCGAGCAGGTCGTGGGTCGTGGACGAGACGTAGACCTCGCTCGGCCCGGCCAGGCTCATGATCCGGGCCGCGTGGTGGACGGCGACGCCCCGCACGTCCCCACCCCCGAGCTCGACCTCGCCGGTGTGGATTCCCGCCCGGATGGCGAGGCCGATCGACTGGCTGGCCAGACACACGGCGGCGGCACACCGGACGGCCCGCTCGGCGCCGTCGAACAGGGCCAGGACGCCGTCCCCGGTCGACTTGATCGTCCGGCCCCGGAAGCGGTCGAGCTCGCGCGTGGCGATCGCGTTGTGCTGGGCGAGAAGGTCGGCCCAGGCATGGTCACCCAGGCGCTCGGCGTGGCGGGTCGAGTCGACGATGTCGGTGAACAGGATCGAGGCCAGGGTGCGCTCATCGCGCAGCTCGGCCGCCTGGGCGAACGTCCGCGAACTGGCGAAGTCGAGGGCGACCCACGGCTCGTCGCTGGTCACCTCGGAGTCGTGGCCGGGCGGGATCTCGAACACGTCGCCCGGCTCGAGCCGGAGCTCCGTCCCATCGTCCATCTCGACCAGGAGCGTCCCGGACAGAACGGCCCCCAGATGGTGGTACTGGCAGGTGGCCGTGCCCGCGATCGGGCCGACGTCGCGCGACCAGCGCCAGCCGGGCTCGAAGACGAACCGCCCCACGACCCAGTCGTCGAGCTCGACGACGTCGATCCGCCCCCGCGGAATCACCCGGACCTCGGCCGGCTGGCTGAACCGGCGCCGCTGAAGACGGGTCATGGCGTTCCTCCGCTGGGGACGAGCGGGAGCTGCGTCGGGCCGATCGTCCCACGCCGGGCCAACCGCGGCAAGGGGCGAGTCCGCGGCGGCCGGACAGCGATGTGTGGCAGCGGGACCGCGGCTCTTCACGGAACTGGCGCCCGCGGCGTTGGGCGACGAAGTCTGGGGCCATGACCAGCGACGGATGCCCACGCCACTCGGCTATGCTGTCCGAAGTGGTCGCGGAACGAAGCGGGCCGCTCGGAGTCCCATGTCCGGTCCCGCCGCGTCCGTAGACTGACGACCAACGACCAACCGGCACCAGGAGGCCCGCCGTCACTGCCCTGGAATCGCTCACAAAGGGCGCCCTTGTATCAGGCCTCATCGCCGATCGAACGGTCACCGTCGTCGACGTCAGCTGGCACGGCTCCGAGGTTCTGACCCTCACCTACCGCACCGCGGACGGAGCCGTCGCCGAGCGCCTCGTCTACCGCGAGGACGAGCCGCGCCTGGCGATCGTCGAGGAAGGGAAGCCCTGGGCCTTCGACGGCGACGGCGAAACCTTCAAGCTCGCCTCCGAGGCGAAACGGATCGATCTGG
Source organism: Chloroflexota bacterium (assembly GCA_021825385.1). GTDB lineage: Bacteria > Chloroflexota > Limnocylindria > Limnocylindrales > CSP1-4 > JAKAHU01. Next base: position 6,695 of record JAKAHU010000167.1, read on the forward strand.
CCTACCTCTTCGATCCGTACGTCGCCGTCAGCACGAGCCTCGTCGAGCCGCTCCCGCACCAGATCACCGCCGTCTACGAGGCGATGCTGCCGCGCCAGCCGCTCAGCTTCCTCCTGGCCGACGACCCGGGCGCCGGCAAGACGATCATGACCGGCCTGCTCATCCGCGAGCTGATCGTCCGGGGCGATCTGCGGCGCTGCCTGATCGTCGCCCCCGGGTCGCTGGTCGAGCAGTGGCAGGCGGAGCTGAGCGAGAAATTCCACCTCGACTTCACGATCCTCACCCGTGACCGGATCGAGAGCTCGGCCTCAGGCAACCCGTTCGCCGACAGCGATCTGCTGATCGCCCGCCTGGACAAGCTCGCCCGGGACGAGGACCTCCAGCTGGTCCTCGACAATGCCCCCGACTGGGACCTGATCGTGTTCGACGAGGCCCACAAGCTCTCCGCCCAGCTGTTCTCGGGCGAGGTCAAGAAGACCAAGCGCCGCCTCCTCGCCGAGCGGGTGAAGCCCCACACCCGCCACTTCCTGCTCCTGACCGCCACGCCACACAACGGCAAGGAGGAGGACTTCGAGCTGTTCATGAGCCTGCTCGATCCCGACCGATTCGCGGGCCACAAGCGCAAGGCCTCCGACGCCAAGCCGCCACCCTCGGACGCCAGCGCGCTGATGCGCCGGCTGATGAAGGAGCAGCTGGTCAAGTTCGACGGGACGGCGCTCTTCCCGCCCCGCTATGCGTACGTGGTCCCGTACGAGCTCTCCGCGCCCGAGGCCGCCCTCTACGAGCAGGTCACGACCTACGTCCGCGAGGAGATGAACCGGGCCGAGCGCCTGAAGGCGCAGGGTGAAGGGAAGCGCGGACTGATCGTCGGCTTCGCGCTCATGGTCCTCCAGCGTCGCCTGGCCTCATCCCCGGCCGCGATCCACATGTCGCTCAAGCGTCGGCTGGCCCGCCTCGAGCGAACCCTCGCCGAGACCCTGCGCCAGCGCGACGGCGCCCAGGCCCGGATCAGCCAGCCCGAACTGAACGCGATCACGATCGCCGACATCGAAGAGATCGACGACGACGAGGCGACCGCCGCGGAGGCCGAGGCGGCCGAGGAGACCGCGGTCGACCTCGCCACCGCCGCGAGCACGATCGCCGAGCTCCGTCTCGAGATCGACCGGCTCAAGGAGCTTGAGGCTCTCGCCGCACACGTCCGCGCCCTTGGCACGGACACGAAATGGACCGAGC
>JAKAHU010000168.1 GCA_021825385.1 Chloroflexota bacterium
CTGATTCGCGCGGCGCACCGTCCGGCGGGTCGCTCAGCGACCGCCGACTCCGGCCGAGGCGTAGACCTCGCGCGTCTCGCGGGCGACGTCGGCCCACGAACGGCGGGAGGGCCGGGCCTGCTCGAGGGCGGCCTCGGCGACCCGCTGGTGGATCGTCTCGTCGGTCCAGATCGTGGCCAGCGCCGTGGCGAGGCGGGCCGGGTTGCGCGCCTCGACGAGCAGCCCGGCCCGGCCGACGATCTCCGGCAGGGCGCCGACGGAGCTCGCCACGACCGGTGTCCCGGCCGCCAGGGCCTCGAGCGCCGGCAGGCCCGAGGTCGCGCTGACGACCGCCAGGACGGCCGCCCGGGCACCGGCGACGAGCGCGGCGAGACGGTCGGGGGGCAGATGCGGGGCGTACGAGAGCAGCTCGCCGACGCCATAGCTCGCGGCCGCCCGGGCGATCGCGGCCCGGTCTTCCGGGGCGGCATCGACGAGCAGGACCTGGGGTGGCCAGGCCACGTCCGCCGCGAGGGAGGCGGGCCGGCCGGCCGCCGCGAGATCGGCCAGGGCGTGCAGGAGCGAGGGCAGGTCCTGGCGGGCATCGTACCGGCCGGGATAGACGAGGTAGCGTTCGGCCAGGCCGAGCCTCGCCCGTTCCTCCGGCGCACCGGCGGCGGCCTCGGGGACGAACGCGGCGCGGGCGGCGAGCGGAACGATCCGGATCCGCTCGCGGCGCAGGTGGAGGAGCCGGCGGGCCGATCGGCTGGCGGCCTCTCCGGGGACGATGACCGCCGCGGCGTCGCGCAGGATCCGGGCCCGGAGCCGCTGCCCAAAGCGGGCAGCCGGTGTCCGCTGGTAGACACCCGGCAGCTCCCACGGCGCCAGATCGAGGAGGGTCACGACGAGCGGCAGACCCGAGGCCAGCGGCACCGACCCGCTCGCGGTGTGGTAGACGACTCCGGCTGCACCCTGGCCGGCGGCGCCCCAGCCGGCCCCGATCGAGGCACTCCGCAAGACGAACGGGTCGGTCGTCAGCGCCGCCGACCGGAGCAGGCGGGTCGGGGGGAGCGCTCGCCGGCCGGCGATCGGGAGATCGGCCAGGTCGTCGAGCGTCTCGGTTGGATCGGGCAGTCCGGCCTGGACCAGGGTCGTGAACGATTCGCCCGCGATCGGGTCGGCCGCGAACGCGCGCAGGAGCTGCTCGAGGTAGATCGCGGTCGCGGGTGAGTGTTCCGGCTCCTGAAGCGGCCGAAGGTCGAGCACGACCCGGACACCTCGCGGTGCCGGGCCAGCCGAGCGTCCCTCGCCGAGGCGCGATCCGGTCATCGGTCGAGACCCGTCACCGGCTGGCCGGCCATCGGTCGAGCCGCGGTCGTCGCTCATCGGTCGCCGCCGGTTCGATCACCCCGACCTCCGCGGCCGGGGCCTCCGAACGACCGCCGGAGCTCCTCCCAGCGGAGCGCCAGCACGACCAGGAGCGCTTCGACGACGATCCGGCGGGACATCTTCGACTGACCGACGCGCCGGTCCCGGAACGTGATCGGGATCTCCCGGATCCGCGCCCCGGCCCGGCTCGCCCGGTAGGTCATCTCGATCTGGAAGACGTAGCCGCCGGCGTGGACGCCCTCGAACGGGATCGCGGCGAGCGTCGCGGCCCGCCACGCCTTGTAGCCGCCGGTCAGGTCGTTCGGAGCGAGCCCGAGGACGAGCCTGGCGAACAGGCTGCCGCCGCGCGACACGATCCGCCGCCCGATCCCCCAGTCGACCACCCCGCCGCCCCGGATGTAGCGCGAGCCGATGACCAGGTCGGCCCGGTCCTCGACGATCGGGCGAACGAGGGCAGGCAGGATGGCTGGATCGTGCGACCAGTCGGCGTCCATCTGGACGACGATCGGCGCCCCTCCGGCCAGGGCCACCCCGAACCCATCGAGGTACGCCCGCCCGAGTCCCTGCTTGGCGGCCCGATGACGGACGCGGATGCGCGGCTCGGCCGCGGCCAGGTCATCGGCCAGGCGCCCGGTCCCGTCCGGGGAGTTGTCGTCGACGACGAGCAGGGTCGCGTCGGGCAGCGCGGCGAGGATCGCCGCGGCGATCGGTCCCAGATTCTCCGCCTCGTTGTACGTGGGCAGGACGACCCACGGCCCGGAGCGGCCAGGCGCGGGGGCCGAGCCTGGCTCGGGGGCGGACGTGAGCGCGGGCACGGGAGCGGGGCTCGAGACGGGCCCGGGCGGCGGAGTTTCGGCTGTGGGCATGGCCCGGAGTGTAGCGGTGGACGCCAGCCGACGGTCACCGGCAGCGGCATCACCCTCGTGCCCCCGAGGATGTCCGGCGGGCGTGCCGATCAGTGGAGCGGCAGGACGAGTCTGGAACGGTTCGTCACGCCCGCGAGGTCCGTGGCGCTCACGGCCAGCACGAGCGAGCCGGTGCGGGTCGTGCGCCGGAGCATGATCGTTGCCCGGTAGCCGGATCCGCTCGGGCTCATGGTCACCACCCGGGCGGTCGTCCCGGGCTGGGCGATCACCAGGCGCGGGCTCGCCCCGAGCGGCTCGGCGGAGATCACGCTGATCGCGATCGTCTGGCCGCGGGCCGGGGTCGTGTCGCTGACCGAGATCGCGAAGGCGCCGACGGTGAACGCGGCCCGGGTCCGGAGGGCGAGGCTGCCGTTGCCGGCGTTGATGTTCGAGTAGTACGTGCCCGGGGCGACGACGTTGCCGGCCGCGTCGCGTCCGTCCCAGGTGAACGTGTGGGCGCCCGGGGCGAGCGGCACGGCGAGGTACCTGGTCGTCACCGTCCGGCCGGCCCGGTCGGAGATCGTCCAGGTCACCGTGGCCGGGGCGGCGAGGGTGAAGCCCAGGGTCGTCGTGGCCGGAGCCGTCCCGTTCGGGTCGTGCGGGAAGAACGGGTTGGACGAGGCCGGCAGGACCGTCACCGCGGCATAGACCGCGACCGGCCGGGCGAGCGTGGGGCCGACGTTCCCGGCCGCGTCCCGCGGCGTGAGGCTGAGCGTGTACGGCCCATCCGGGGCGATGACACCGGCGTCGGTCCGACCGTCCCAGATGATCCGCACCCGACCGGCCGCCGCCGGCACGGTGAAGCTCCGGACCGGTGGTCCGGCCGGCTGGCTGACGGTGACCTCGATGACCCCGGCCTCGTTCGTGACCACGTCGGTCGAGAGCCGGTCGGCGATCCCGTCGCCGTTGGGCGAGAACGTGGCCGCGGTCAGGCCGGTCGGGCTGGCCGGGACGGCAAGCGGCGGGATCGTGTCGAGCGGGAGGGCCGGGGAAGTGGCACCGCCGAGCGCCGGATCGACGGCCGTCGGGTCAGCGGCCGGCACGGCCGGATCGCCGCTCGAGGTCGTTCCGGACAGGACACCGGTGGCCCCGGCCCCGCCGGTGATCGAGGTCGTCGAGAGGGTCGGGTCCCCGATCAGCGAGCGGTAGAAACCGCTGGTCGGGGTCTCGGGATCGAGCTGCCCGAGCGCCCCTGGCGTGCGGCTGCTCGGGAAGGCCAGGTAGTTGCCCTGGGCCCCGGGGGCACCCCGCCAGACCGCGTCGATCGTCTGGCTGGTCGTGAACAGCGCGTTCACGTAGTACGCCGCGCCGAAGTGGGCGTCGGCGAGGACCGCCCGGGCCCCGGCCTGGAGCCAACCGGCTCCGTAGTTGTCGATCCGCTGCTGGGCGACGGCGAGGGTCGGCTCGCCCCGTCCGGGCTCCGAGTTGCCCGAGGCGTAGCACAGGTGGTGGAGGAAGACGGCCGCGTTCGGGGCGAGGCGAATCTCGCTGGCCAGATACGACTCGCCGTAGTAGCGGGTGGTCGTGTTGTCGCCACCGGCGACCGGGTTCAGACCGAGCCCGTTCTGGGAGAGGGGCCAGGGCGTCGTCCGGTACGGGCTCGGGAACCCGTTGCCGTGGCCCATGTAGATGACGATCGAGGCGCCCTGGAGGGCCGCCTTGACGGCCTCCCAGGTGGCGTTCGGCGTGTAGACCTTGACCACGTTCGGGGTGTACTGGAGGGCCGCCGCGGCGGCGGCGTCGGCGTCGGCCTGGTAGGAGGCGGTCATCGCGCCGACCGGCCCGACGATCACCACGACCTTGGGTGCCGCCCCGGCCCCGGCCACCGACGCAGCCGGCGCGGCGAGGGCGGCGACGAGGGCGAGGAGGGTGAGCAGGGCGGCGATCGTCGTCCGAGGCAAGCGTGGTCTCCCGGTGGCACCCTGCCCCGTTCGCGGCCGAGCGGCAGGCGAGGGCGAGGGTGGCGCTGGTGTGCTGGCCAAGCGTCGCCCCGGAGGCGGTTCGGCTCAATCGCGGGATGGTCCCGGCCGCGGTAGCCCCTTCGGCGCCGGGACGGGCCGGTCGGGGGCGCTGCGGTGCGGTCCGGAGGGCCGGCGAGGTGCGGACCGCGGTCCGGGTCAGGGCTTCGGGGGCGTGCCCTCGGTCCCGTCCCGGAGCTGGGTCACGAGCTCGGCCAGGGTCGGGTTGGCCAGGTCCCGCTCGGACAGGATCGGGCGTCCGTCGGGGGTCGCCCCGAGGCGCGGCCAGGGGACCCCGACCACAGGGTCGTCCCAGGCGAAGCCGAGCTCGTCGCTCCCGTCGTACTCGTTCGTTACCAGGTACACGAGCTCGAGCGGCTCGAGGGCCAGGAAACCGTGGGCGACCCCGGCCGGGATGACGACCGTCTCGTCCGCGGCCAGCTCCCGGGTCTCGACCAGGGCCCGCGGCCCGCTGCCATCGAGCAGCGGCCGGACGTCGACGAGGGCGACGAACGCCCGCCCGGCGGCCACGATCCAGTAGTCGAGCTGGCGGCGGTGGAGGTGCAGGCCGCGCAGAACACCCGGCGCCGAGGTCGACAGGTTCGCCTGGACGAAGCCCGTCCCCGGCGCGCCGCCCAGCGACGGGTCGAGCGCCGGCCAGTGGCTCGCCCGCCAGAGCTCGCGGAACGAGCCCCGTCGATCGGCGTGGCGGACGATCGCCCCGAATTGGACCCCGGGCAGGGCGGCTGGCCCGAGGCCGCGTCCCGGCGGGCGGCCGCCGGCTGGCGGGCTGGCGGGCTGCCCGCGTTCGCTCGACGCACGGTCGCGGCTCCCGGGCCCCAGCCGCCGCCTCTCCGTCATCGGCTCACCGCCCGGGCCCGCAGGAGGCGCGGCGCGTAGTCGGCCATCGCCGCCGGCCAGGGCCGGAGCGGCTCGCCCGACGGCAGCGGTGTCGGCTCGAGGACGCCCCAGCGCGGCGCCCTCGACGGTCGCTCCCAGCTCGTGGCCGGGACGTCGACGATCTCGACGGCAATTCCGGCCCGGGCGACGACGTCGCGCGCCCAGTCGGCCCGGCTGGCGACGAGCCCGTTCACGACGTGGTGCGTGCCGGCGAGCTTGCCGGAGCCGAGCAGCTCGACGATTGCCTCGGCCAGATCGAGGACGTAGGTCGGATTCCCCCACTCGTCGGCGACGACCTGGAGCGGCTCGCCCGCCGCCCGCGCCCGCTCGGCCGCGGCGAGGATCTTCGACGGAAAGTCCGGGGCGCCGGGGCCGAACAGCCAGGCGGTCCGGACGATCGCCAGCTGGGCCCGCCCGGCCGGGCCCGCGTAGGCGCGCCGGGCGGCCTCCTCGCCGGCGAGCTTGCTCCGTCCGTACGGGTTCGGCGGCCGGGGCTCGTCGTCGGGGCGGTAGCCCAGACCGTCGGTCCGGCGGCCGTCGAAGACCTCGTTCGTCGAGACGAGGACGAGGTCGACGCCCCGCCCGGCGCAGGCCTGGGCGAGCAGGCCGGTCGCCGCGGCGTTCCGGCGCATCGCCAGCTCCGGTTCGCGGGCGCAGCCGTCGACGTCGGTCCAGGCGGCGGCGTGGATGACGACCTCGGGCCGGTCGCGCTCGAGCAGCGCGCCAATCGCTTCGGGCTGGTCGAGGTCGAAGGCCGACCGCGTCCAGGCCAGCGGGCCGGACAGGCCGGTGAACGGCGCCTCGCCGAGGGCGTCGATGAGCGCCCGGCCAAGCCGCCCGCCGGCTCCGGTCACGGCCACCCGCACCTAGCGACCCTCGTCCCGGCTCGGGCCGGTCCTGAGATCGGGCGCCAGCTCGGGGGCCAGGTCGGCCGTGGGGTCGGGGGCCGGCCGGCTGTGGCTCAGGCGCGCCCCGTACTGGCGCCCGTAGTACGCCTCCCAATCGCCGCTCCGGATCGAGCGCCACCAGCGCTCGTTGGCCCGGAACCAGTCGATCGTGGCGGTCAGTCCATCCTCGAACGGGACCCGGTTCCGCCAGCCGAGGCGGGCCAGCTTCGTGCCGTCCATCGCGTAGCGCCGGTCGTGTCCGGGCCGGTCCTCGACCCGCCGGACGAGCGACCAGGGCTTGCCCAGGCGGGCCAGGAGCGCCGCCACGAGCTCGCGGTTGGCGAGCTCCATCCCACCCGGGATGTTGTACGCCTCGCCGCTCGTCCCGAAGCGAAGGACGTGCTCGATCGCGCCGGCGTGGTCGGTGACGTACAGCCAGTCGCGGCGCTGGAGGCCATCACCGTAGAGCGGCAGGGGCTGGTCGTCGAGCGCGTTGGTGATGAACAGCGGGATCAGCTTCTCGGGATGCTGGTACGGGCCGTACGTGTTCGAGCCGCGGGTGATCAGGGCGTCGAGCCCGTAGGTCACGACATAGCTCCGGACGAGGAGCTCACCGGCCGCCTTCGCGGCCGCGTAGGGCGAGCGCGGCTCGAGCCGATCCTCCTCGCCCGCCTGGCCGATCGGCACCGAGCCGTAGACCTCGTCGGTCGAGACCTGGAGGAAGCGCGGCGCCCGGCGGGGCTGGCGGCGCGGCCCCAGGCGGCTACCGGCGGCGGCCCGTTCGGCCTCTCGCCGGCACGCCTCGAGCAGGACGTGAACGCCGAAGACGCCGGTCCGCAGGAACGCCTCGGGATCGAGGATGGAGCGGTCGACGTGCGACTCGGCGGCGAAGTTGACGACCGCGTCCGCCTCCTCGACGAGCGGGTCGACGACGGCCGGATCGGCGATGTCGCCCCGGATGAAGCGGAAGCGGGCCGCCTGGGTCGGGTCGGCCTCGACCGGGGCGAGGTTCGCCCGGTCGCCGGCGTAGGTCAGCTTGTCGAGGACCGTGATCCGGGTCCCGTCGCCCCGGGCCAGGATCTCCCGGACGAAGCACGAGCCGATGAAACCGGCCCCGCCGGTGACGAGCAGGTGCGGCGCCGGCGGCAGGGCGTCGACTCCGGGCTGATCGAGGCCGGCGGTGGGACCGGCGGCGGGGCCGGCGGTGGCCGCAGCGCGGTCGGGGTCGAGGCCCCGCACGGCGGCCCGACCCTCGCTCACTGGGCCGGACGCTGAGCGGGCGGTCGGAGCCGCCCGTGCTCGTCGTCGTCGCGGGCCAGCTCGGCCGCCCGCAGGAGGGAGGCGACCGTGCCGGCGTCGGCCCACTGGCCGTCGTAGATCCGGGTGAACAGGCGCCGGCCGGGGATGTAGTGGTTGAGGACGTCGGTGATCTCGAACTCGCCGCGCCCGGATGGAGCGAGCCGGTCGATCACCTCGAACGCCTCGGGGCGGAGGAAGTAGACCCCGATCGGGATCAGCTCGCTCTTGGGGTGAGTCGGCTTCTCCTCGAAGCCGATCACGTTGCCCTCATGGTCGAGCTCGGCCACCCCGAACCGCTCCGGGTCCGGCACGCGATAGAGGAGCGTGCCCGCGCCCCACGGGCCGGCCTCGAACTCGCGGGCGATCCCGTCGAGGGTCGGGCCACGGAGGATGTTGTCGCCGAGGACGCAGCAGAACGACTCGTTGCCGACGAAGTCACGGGCAAGCCCGATCGCGTGGGCGATCCCGAGCGCACCGCGCTGGTAGCGATAGGT
>JAKAHU010000169.1 GCA_021825385.1 Chloroflexota bacterium
GTCCTTCTTCCAGGTGACCGAGAGCGTGCCCGAGCGCTGGAAGATCTGGGCGATGTCGACGAGGTCGGAGCCCTTCTCGCGGGCCTCGAGGACCTTGGGGACCCAGGAGAGCGTGAACTCGGGGCCGTCGGGCGCCGAGCCGACCTGCTGGGGAACGATGTCCGGGCCGCCGGGCAGGATCTGGACGGTCAGGTTCTCGGCCTTGTAGTAACCCTGCCGCTCGGCCGCGAAGTAGCCGGCGAACTGCGCCTGCGGAACCCACTGGAGCTGGAGCCGGACCGTTGCCGCCTCCGCCGCGGCCGAGGCGGGCGCTTCCGAGGGGGCCGTCGAGGGAGCCTCGCTGGGTGCCGTGCTCTCGGGCGGGGCCGCCGAGGGGCTGGCCGCGCTGCTGCAGGCGGCGAAGACGAGCACGCTCGTCGCGAGTACCGTGAGGGGTCGCGATCGCATCATCGAATCCTCTCTCCTCCGATCTTCCCCGGATTGGGGCCTCCCTGGATCGGCGATGAGGCATCACCGCCGATCGCGGAACGATAGCGTGTTGCTCCTCCGGCGTCACCGCCTTTCTGCTGCCCCGCCGGCGCCGCCGGACGCGGCGCCGCCCGCTACTGCTCGCTGCGCTGCGAGGCATGCCACGGGATGACCAGTCGCTCGAGGAGCGCCACACCGAGGTAGGTGACGATCCCGGACGCGGCACCGAGCATGATCGCGGCCCACGTGACGTCGAAGGCGAGCGAGCTGGCGCTCTCGACGATGATCCGGCCGAGGACGTTGCGCTGGCCGCCGAAATACTCGGCCACGATCGCCCCGATCAGGCTGAGCGTCGTGGCCAGCTTGAGGGCGGTGAAGAAGTACGGCAGCGCATTCGGGATGCGCACCTTGCGCACGACCGTCCACTCGCTGCTGGCGTACGAGCGGGTCAGCTCGAGGGCCGCCTGGTCGACCGAGACGAGCCCGAGCGTGACACTGGCCATGACCGGGAAGAAGACGAGCACGGCGGCCATCATCATCTTCGAGAGCGGGTTGAGGATTCCGAACCAGGCGTTGAAGAGCGGTGCCATGGCGATGATCGGGATCGCGCTGGCGGCGACCGCGACCGGCAGCAGGATGTCGCGGGCGGTCAGGAAACGGGCCGAGACGAGGGCCACGAGGACCCCGGCGAGCGTGCCCAGAGCGAGCCCGCCGAGTGCCTCGGTGAGCGTGCCCTGCATCGCCGCGCCGAGCGGGTAGCGCGCGTCGTCCCAGTGGCCGCGAAGCGTCTCGATGATCACCGACGGGGCCGGCAGGACCGTGACCTTGCCGGCCAGGGCGTTGGCGAACAGCTCCCAGACCGCCAGCGTCCCGACGAAGACGACGACCGCCGGCAGGTAGAAGCGCAGGCGCCGGACCCACCGCCCCGACCAGCGTTCCTGGTTGCGACCGCCGGCCCCGGGCCGGACCGGGACCGCGACCGTGCTCATCGGGCGCTCCCGGATCGCACCGGCGTCCTCATCCCACGGCGCCCTCGGCCGCCAGCCGCCCGGCCGACGGAGACGTCGGACCGGCGGCCGATCCGGCCGGATCGCCGGTTCCGCCACGGTGATGGAGCGCCTCACGGACGGCGGTGACCAGCTCGAAGTAGCGGTCCGTCTCGCGCGTCGCGTCATTCCGGGGGCGGGGCAGGTCGATCTCGATGACGTTCGTGATCCGGCCGGGCCGGGGGCTCATGACCACGACCCGCGAGGAGAGGAAGACCGCTTCGGGGATCGAATGGGTGACGAAGACGACGGTCGTGCCCGTCTGCTCCCAGATCCGCAGGACCTCGAGGTTCATCCGCTCGCGGGTCATCTCGTCGAGCGCCCCGAACGGCTCGTCCATGAGCAGGATCGAGGGCTCGAAGGCGAGGGCCCGGGCGATCGCGACCCGCTGCTGCATCCCGCCCGAGAGCTGGTAGGGGCGGTGGCGAACGAAGTCGCCGAGCTCGACCAGCTCGAGCATCTCGCGAGCCCGGGCGGTCCGCTTGGCCCGGTCGAAGCCGAGGATCTCGAGTGGCAGCTCGACGTTCCCCTGGACCGTCCGCCAGTCGAACAGGACCGGGGCCTGGAACACCATCCCGTAGTCCCGGTCGAGGCGGGCCCGGGTGGCGGGCTTGCCGTTCACCGTCACCTCGCCGGCGGTCGGGGTGATCAGGTCGCCGATGATCCGCAGGAGCGTCGACTTGCCGCACCCGGACGGACCGATCAGGGACACGAACTCGCCCCGGCGGATCTCGAGATCGATGTCCTCGAGAGCGGTCGTCAGGGCCTGGCCGCCGCGGGCGAAGGTCATCGTGATCCCGTCGAGGCGGACGACGGGGGCATGATCGGTCATCGGCTGGGCGCTCCTTCCGGCCCTGGGGGCACGTCGCTCATCACCTGGTTGCTCGTCGAGCTGCTCATCAGGCCGGCCCCCGCCCGCGCAGCGTGCGGTTCTCGACGAGCGCGATCAGGCCGTAGAACACGAGCCCCAGGATCGCGCTGGCGATGACCGCGTCCCACAGCTTCTCGGGACCCGTGGCGTAGTAGTTGCTGAACGTGACGATCACCCGCCCGAGCCCGTTCTGGATGCCGCCGGGCGCCTCGCCGATGATCGCCCCGACGATCGAGGCGGTGGCCGCGATCTTCAGCGAGGTGAACAGGTAGGGCAGCGAGGCCGGCAGGCGGAGCTTCCAGTAGATCGCCTGACGAGGGGAAGCGTACGAGCGCATCAGTTCGAGCGCCCGCGGGTCGAACGAGCGCAAACCCCGGATCATGGCAATCGTGACCGGGAAGAAGACCAGATAGGTCGCGATCAGGATCACCGAACCCATGCTCTGGCCGAAGGCCGAGATGATCAGCGGGGCGAGGGCGATGATCGGGATCGTCTGGCTGGCGATGACGTACGGCACGAAGGCCCGCTCGAGCAGCCGCGAGTGGACGAACACGGTCGCCAGCACGAGCCCGACCGCCGAGCCGAACAGGAACCCGAGCGCGGCCTCGCGCCAGGTGAAGAGCGCGGCCCCGGCCAGGTACTCCCACAGGAGCAGCTCCTTGCCCCGCTGCCAGGGCTGGAAGAAGCCGCCCAGGACCGTCCAGACGTGCGGCAGGTTGATGTCGTTGAAGAACGGGACCCGGAAGGGCGGGTTCCAGAGCAGCACCCCGTCCGCCCGCCAGGGGACCCCGAAGAGCAGCTTGCCTCCCTCCCAGAAGAGGAGGCCCAGCCCAAGCGTGAACAGGGCCAGCCGGACCCGCCGCGAGAGGAGCGCCCGAGCCGCCGCGCGCAGGCGCGTCTCGATCGTGGCCGGGCGGGCGAGGCCGGCCGTGGCGGCGAGGGCCCGGTTGCTCACCGATCGACTCCTTCCGTCAGCCGTGCTCCCCGCCTGCCGTCAGGACCCCAGGACGACCGCCTGGTCGGCGATGTCGAGGGCCCGGTCGATCATCGCGAACCCTTCGGCCAGTTGCTCCTCGGTGATGCACAGGGGCGGGTTGGTGTGGATCGCGTTCCAGTGGAACATCGTGAACAGGCCCTGCTCGCGCAGCGAGCGCGCGACCGCCTTCATCTCCGCGCTCGTCTCGTTGTAGCCGGCCAGCGGGGTCCACGGATCGTGGCTCCGGACGAGGTCGATGATCCCGAACAGGCCGATGTTCCGCGTCGCCCCGACCGAGGGGTGCTTGGCGGCCAGGGCGGCGTGGTGCCGACGCATCTGCTCACCCATCCGGCGGGCGTTCTCGATCAGGTCGTCCTCGATGTAGACCTCGATCGTGGCCAGCGCCGCGGCGAGCGAGACCGGGTGGGCGTAATAGGTCAGACCGCCGTAGAACACCTTCTTCTCGAACGCGGCCGCGATCTCCGGCCGGACCCCGACCGCCCCGAGCGGGAGGTAGCTCGAGGTGAGGCCCTTGGCCACGGTGATGATGTCGGGCACGACGTCCCAGTTGTCGACCGCGAACCAGCGCCCGGTCCGCCCGAAGCCGGCCATCACCTCGTCCGCGATCAGGAGGATGCCGTGGCGGTCGCACAGCTCGCGCACGCCCTGGAGGTAGCCGTCGGGCGGGATGAGGATCCCGTTCGTGCCCACGACCGGCTCGATGATGATCGCGGCGATCGTGCTCGGCCCCTCGTACATGATCACGTCGGCCAGGCCCTGGAGGCTCTCCTCGACCGGTCGGGGCTCCTTCTCGCCCCAGCGGTGCGTGTCCGGGAAGCGGACGACGCCGCTGATCCCGGGCTCGTTCGCCCACCGGCGCGGGTCACCGGTCAGGGTCATCGCCCCGGCCGTGGCTCCGTGGTAGCCGCGATAGCGGGCCAGGATCTTGTGGCGACCGGTGTACTGGCGGGCGAGCTTGACCGCGTTCTCATTCGCCTCCGCTCCGCCGAGGGTGAAGAAGACGTGGTTGATATCGCCGGGCAGGAGCTCGGCCAGCTTCTGGCCAAGCCGGGCCCGGACCTCGGTCACGAACCCCGGCTGGACGTACTGGAGCTTGAGCGCCTGGGCATGGATCGCTTCGATCACCCGCCGATCGCCGTGGCCGATGTTCACCGACATCAGCTGGCTGTTGAAGTCGAGGATCCGTTGCCCGTCGGGGGTGTAGAGGTAGACCCCCTCGGCCCGGTCGATCGCGATCGGGTCCACGGCGCCCTGGGCGGACCACGGGAACAACGTGTGCTCGCGCGACAGGCGGATGATCTCGTCCGCGGTCATCGTGCCGGGGGCGGTGCTGATACCCATCGGGTCCACCTCGGTTCACTCGCAGTTCGGGCGGCTGCGGCGCGCGGGACGACACGCCGTTCGGGCGCCCTCGGGGCCTGGCCGTCCGCGGCGGTCGATGATGATCGCCCTGGCGGCCGGCGAGATCGTCGCGACCTCCCCCCACTGGCGGCGTCCTCGCGTGAAGGCGCCATTACACCACATCGGCGCGGCCATCGCGCGGCGATTCGCCCCCCGAGCCGATCGCGCCGCGCGCCCCGGCGGGCCCTCGGCGGGGCCCGTTCAGGCCGGGTCCGGCGGCGGCACTGGACAGGCCGGGGTACGATGGAAGCCGACACCCACGGCGTCGCCAGGAGACCAGACCATGCTCACGCCGCCGCGGGCGCTCGTTGCCCTTGCGCTCGCCACCGCCCTCGCCGCCCCGATCCTGCCCGGTTCGCCGACCCCGCCGGGCGACGCGCGAGCCCTGGTCATCGCCCCGTACATCGCGACCGCGGCGGTACCGGTCGCGCCGGGCGTGACCCACGACTGGGGCGCGATGGCCACCACCAAGGGCAACCAGAACGTCCACGTCGTGAACGTCGACCCGTCCCGTCCGGAGATCTCGTTCGAGGCCGCTCTCTCGAACGACACCGCCTCGGGCCTCGAGCGGACGAGCGCGATGGCCGCCCGCCGGAGCAGCGAGGGCCATCGGGTCGTGGCCGCGATCAATGGCGACGTCTGGTCCGGCTACTCGAACCTGATGGCCCACGCCCCGAACGGGATTCACGTCGAGGACGGCGAGCTGATGACCGCCGATTCGTCGGCCCGGCCGGTCTTCGGCGTCGGGCCGGACCGCCTGCCCCGGATCGGCATCGTCCGGGAGACGATGACCCTGACCGTGGCCGATGGGACGATCTTCCCCCTCGACCATCTGAACCAGAACCCGCGGACCGGCCTGGGCCTGTTCACGGCCCGCTTCGGTCCGCACCTGAGCACGGTCCTGACCGGCACCGAGGTCGTGATCGCCGGCCTGTCGCTGCCGCTCAGGCCGAGCGGGACCTGGACCGGGGTCGTGACCGAGGTTCGCCCGGCGGGCGGCGGGCTGCCGATCGACCCGGCCACGGTCGTCCTCGCCGCGCCCGCCTCGTCGCTCGCCCTGCTCGCCCTCGCGCCCGGTGCGCCGGTCACGATCACGACCTCGATCACCCCCGGCTGGGAGACGATCAGCCAGGCCGTGAGCGGCCGCGAGTACCTCGTCCGGGACGGGGCCCCGTTCGTCTCGCCCCGCCCGCCGAGCGCCAGCCAGACCCACCCTCGGAGCGCGATCGGACTGACCGCGGGCGGCCAGGTGGTGATGGCCACGGTCGACGGCCGGCTCCCGGACGAGAGCCTGGGAATCACCCTCGACGAGCTGGCCGACCTGATGCTCTCGCGCGGGGCGGTCAACGCGATCAACCTCGATGGCGGCGGATCGACGACGCTCGCGGTCCGCCAACCCGGCGACGCGACGGCCACGGTCGCCAACACCCCCTCCGACGGTCGCGAACGGGCGGTCACGAACAGCATCCAGGTCGTCAGCAGCGCGCCGACCGGCCCGCTGGCGATCCTGAGCATCGACCCTCCGAACGCCTCGGTCTTCGAACGCGGCACCGTCGCCTACCGGCTGATCGGCCAGGACGCCGCCTACAACCCGGTCCCGCTCGGCCCGGGCGAGGTGAGCTGGGCGGTCGACGGCCCGGTCGGCACGATCGACCCAACCGGCCGCTTCACGGCCACGGCCGCCGGCTCGGCGAACGTCGTCGCCATGGCCCGCGGGCTCACCGCCTCGGTCCCACTGACGGTCCGCGCCGACACGTTCCCGCCCGTTGCCGGCCCGCCCACGATCGACCTCGCCGCGGGGCAGACGATCGGGGCCACCGGCGTGCCGGTCGGGCTGCGCTGGCCGGCCGCGACCGATGTCGGGACCGGCGTCGCCGGCTACGAGCTCCAGTGGAGCGCCGACGGCGGCCCCTGGACACCGGTCGCCCTCGCCTCGCCGACCGCCCGCGCCGCGACCGTCGTCCTGCCCCGCAACCGGACCTACCGGATCCAGGTCCGGGCCGTCGACGCGGTCGGCAACGCCGGGGCGTGGGCCGCCCTGCCGCCCGTCCGGCTGGCCGTCCCCCAGGAGACGACCCGTGCCCTGGCCTTCGTCCGCGGCACCTGGAGCCGGACCTCGTCGCCCTCGTACGACCGGCTGAACGCGCGCTCCACCCGGACCCGCAACGGCGTCGTCCGATTCACGTTCACCGGCACCGCGGTGGCCTGGGTCTCGGCCCGCAGTCCGGTCCGCGGAACCGCGCAGGTGAGCGTCGACGGCGGCGCCCCCGTGACCGTCGACCTGTACGCCACGAAGTCGGTCGCTCGCCAGATGGTCTTCTACCGCTCGTGGCCGACCTCGGGGCTCCACACGCTCGAGATCCGGGCCCTGGGCACGGCCGGCCACCCGCGCGTCGACGTCGACGCGTTCGTCGTCCTCACCCCGGGCGCGAGCTGAGCCGGACACGCTCCGGGACCGTGCCGCCGCGAGTTCCCCGGGTGTAGAGTTCCGCATCATCCCGGCGGCCGATCCGCCGGCCCGTCGCGGCGAGCGCACCCCCGAGCGGTGGCCCCGGACGGCCGGCCGGCAGCCGGATCGAGCCTTCGTCGTCGGTCCGATCCGTGTCGGCCGACCCGCGATCCGTCCGTGGAGGTGGAACCCCGATGCCGCGAATCGTCCGAGGCGCACTCCTGCAGGCCAGCTGGACTGGCGACAAGGAGTCGATGATCCAGAAGCACGAGCGCTACGCCCACGAAGCCGCCCAGCAGGGCGCCCAGGTGATGTGCTTCCAGGAGCTCTTCTACGGCCCCTACTTCTGCCAGGTCCAGGATCCCCAGTACTACTCCTACACCGAGCTCATCCCCGACGGTCCGACCACGAAGCGGATGCAGGATCTCGCTCGCCAGACCGGGATGGTCCTCGTGGTCCCGATGTACGAGGAGGACGAGCACGCGGCCGGGATCTACTACAACACGGCCGCGGTGATCGACGCCGACGGGAAGTACCTGGGCAAGTACCGCAAGACTCACATTCCGCA